>JBMCLF010000140.1:0-5047 GCA_048615215.1 Candidatus Brevefilum sp. | reverse complement strand
CCGCCAGATCATTGACGATCTATGCAAATTCCTCGAAGGCCGCACAGAACCGATCGTTGACCGCCTGAACAACGAGATGGAACGCGCCGCCCAGGAGCTTCGCTATGAGAAAGCAGCCGCCATCCGGGATCAGCTTCAGGCGATCGACAAAGTGGTTGAACGCCAAAAAGTGGTCAATACCGACCAAACCGACTCGGATGTGATTGCCCTGGCCCGTGCTGACGGCGAAGCCTGCGTTCAGGTATTCTTCATCCGCAGCGGCAAGCTCACAGGTAGGGAATACTTCGTGTTGGAAGGCACAGAAGAAGAAGCAGATGAAGAAATCCTCAGCGAATTCGTCAAACAATTTTATTCTCAGGCAGCCTTCGTGCCATCAAAAGTCTTGCTCCCCAATGAACTGACCGAAGCACAGATCATCAACCAGTGGCTCAACAGCCAGCGTTCAGGTGATAGCGTTGAAATTACCGTTCCTCACGGAGACCTCAACCGCGAATTGGTCGAGATGGCTGCTGAAAACGCCGTCGAAACCCTTAATGCCCTGCGCACCCGCTGGGAAGCCGATACCAACCGACAAACCGTCGCGCTGACCGAAATCCAGGAAGTTCTTGATCTTTCCGAACCGCCCAACCGGATTGAATGCTACGACATTTCCACCATCCAGGGTGTGGCCAGTGTGGGCAGCATGGTGGTTTTTGAACAGGGGACACCAAATAAAAAGCTCTATCGCCAGTTTAACATCAAAACTGTTCTGGGCCTGGACGATTTTGCCTCCATGGAAGAAGTCCTTTTCAGGCGCTTCCGCCGTTGGAAAGCAGCGCAAGAACAAAAAGGGCAGATAGGAAAGAAACCCGATCTGGCTTTTTCGGTCCTTCCTGACCTGATGCTGGTAGATGGGGGCAAAGGCCAGCTCGCTCGGGCGGTGAAAGTTTTAGAAGAATTCAACCTCATGGGACGTGTTCCCGTAGCCGGCCTCGCCAAGCAGGAAGAAGAATTGTTCCTGCCAGGCAAACATGAATCTGTTGTGCTGGAACCGCACTCCCAGGGGCACTACCTGATCCAACGCATCAGAGATGAAGCTCACCGCTTTGCGATCACAGCGCACCGTAAACGCCGCCGTAAGCAGGGCCTGGCCTCTCGCCTGGATGTAATTCCGGGCATCGGGCCTGCCCGCCGCCGGGCTCTCTTGAAAAAATTTGGTTCTATCGATGGCATCAAAGACGCCCCGGCCGAAGAAATTGCAGAAATCAAAGGGATCACCCTTGAAATGGCACAATCAATCAAAATTCAACTCGAATAGGATTATTATGAGCAACAAACCTTCTTCAAACCGCATCTATCAAATTCTGATGGCAATCATTGCCCTTATCATGATCATATCCATGATCGCCGCCGCAATTCAATTCTAATAAGAATAAAAATGTCAAATCTTGATTGGCTGGATGTCACCGACATCCACTTCAATACCCTCCTCTTATTGGAACCACTTCATGTGCGCTATATTGCTCAAAGAAAGCCCAGCGAAAAAATGGGAACCGCTCTAAGAGCCCATCCTGCAGTGCAGTGGTATTTGATCCAAATTCACCCCCCTGTAAATGCATTTATTAAAGAATGTCTGGCACTGGCCAAAAAGAATCCTACGAAAGAAGAGTTACGCGAAGCAGAAATTTCAGTTTTGGACAGCATGCAAGACTGGTTGATTTATGTCCTCGATCCAACCAAATACGATCAGCTCAAATTTATCACATGGGATGATTCCTCTCTGCTGAGTATGGCCAACTTTACGGACAAGATCGTTCTGGATATCGGCTCGGGTACCGGCAGGCTGGCTTTTGCCGTTGCACATGAGGCACAGGTGGTGTATGCCGTGGAGCCGGTTGCCAACCTGCGCAGATTTCTTTGGGAAAAGCGCAAACAACTCGGATTTGACAATGTGTATCCCATTGATGGAGCAATGGAACAAATTCCCTTTCCAGAAAATTTCGCGGATATTCTGATGGCGGGGCACGTGGTTGGCGATGATTTAGATGTAGAATATCAAGAGATGTACCGTGTTGTGAGAGATGAGGGCATGATTTTGCTGCATCCGGGCACAAATTTACAATCCGATGATGAAACCCACACTTTTTTGATTGACAAAGGTTTTGATTTTGATTCTTTTGAAGAACCCGGCGATGGCATGAAACGCAAATACTGGAAATTAATTCACAAATAAAAAGGAGAGCAATGTTACAACAAAACGGTTATGAATTTGTCGAGGAGACCAAGTACCCCAACATCAGCGAATCTGATCAAAAGCAGTATAAACCCCAACCGCCCTACGAAATCCCGCTGGAAGAAGGTAAACCACTGATCGAACTGCCTGATCCCCAGTCCATCGACTTGGGGACTTACGATCTGCGCAAGGCGATTGAAATACGACGTTCCCTGCGGCGCTATACGAATGATTCGATTTCTTTAGAAGAACTTTCCTATCTGCTATGGCTCACTCAAGGTGTGAAAAAAGTGGATAAAAAACGCCATGTCGCCTGGCGAACGGTGCCTTCAGCCGGGTGCCGCCATCCTTTTGAAACCTACCTTTCCATCAATCGCGTGGAAAACCTGGAAGCTGGACTGTACCGCTTCGCTGCACTCGAGCATAAACTGGTTGCCCTGGAGATATCAAAATCCTTTAATAAGAAACTCACAAAGGTCTGCATGGAACAGCGCCAGGTTGCCACCAGCGCTGTCACTTTCATCTGGGCAGCAGTCCCTTACCGCACTGTCTGGCGTTACGCCGAGCGCAGCTACCGTTACCTCTACTTGGATGCGGGACATGTCTGCCAGAACCTGCACCTTGCAGCCGAATCCATTAACTGTGGAATATGCGCCATTGGCGCCTATCATGACGATGCCGCTGATGAACTTATGGGATTTGACCCGCCAGAAATGTTTGTGATCTACATGGCTTCACTCGGCCGGCGTAAATAACCTCATGACTCAACCTGTAGACATCTGCATCCTGGTCTCTGCCAGAGCGGAATGGCGGCCTCTTTTGGAACATTTCACCCATGTGGAAAATGGATATACCCCCTATGGCGATTGCTTTCAAAAGAACATCGACGGTCACCGCATCTGGTTCATGCATGGCGGGTGGGGTAAGGTCGCAGCGGCCGGATCAACACAATATGCAATTTCTCGCTGGCACCCGAAAAGGCTCATCAACCTGGGAACCTGCGGCGGGTTTAGCGGGCGTGTACAGCGCGGCGAGGTGATCCTTGCTCGCAAGACAATAATTTACGACATCATAGAACAAATGACGGATCCAGAACAGGCCAATGAGAAATATTCAGTCGAGTTCGATCTATCATGGCTGCCGCACCCCACCCCGCAGCCCGTAAAGGTAACAACACTGCTGTCGGCTGATCGTGACATACTGAAAGAAGATATTCCAGGCCTGGTGAAGAAATTCGACGCATCAGTTGCGGATTGGGAATCTGGGGCCATTGCCTGGGTAGCCAGGAGAAACAACGTGCCATGCCTGATACTGCGCGGTGTATCCGACCTTGTGGATGCCCAATTCGGTGAGGCTTATGGCAATTATGCCTTTTTTGAGGCTCAAAGTCGCATTATTATGGCGAATCTTGTTGAACATTTACCAGGCTGGCTTAACATATTTTTATAAATTTTATAGAAAAAATTCAGCCTTAATGCCAAAGCTGCGACCGGTGGGTCGCAGCTTCTGTTTAACAAATAAACCCTTATATTTCAATCAATTGCCTAACCGGGCGCGTTCCTCTGCCACAATACTGGCATCCAGCTTTTTAAACAAGGGTTCGGGTTTGTTGAATGGCGCGCCCGGGGTCAGCTCAGACGGCTTCCAAAGGTCCTCCTCATCCGCAGTCAGCGCATCTCCCGGCTCATAAAGCATCACAGTGTGGGTGCTGAGGTCATCATCCACGTTCTGGGTGATTAGCTCGCCAAAGAGCGGCCGCTCATACCCCAGTGTCACATGGAGCTGCTGGCTGGTGTGCGGCAGAAAAGGTGAGAAAATAATCTTGAGCCAGTCAATGGCTTGCATTGCAGTAAAGACCGTTTTTGCAGCCTGGGCTTTATCTTCTTTAATCTCAAACCATGGTGCAGATGTATCCAAATATTTATTGACTTCTGCTGCCAGTCGCATCACTTCCTGAATGGCTGCCCGCAGTTTCACTGCCTCAAGTTTTTCCTCGATCTGACCAAAGCCTTCTCTCAGTGTATCCAGCAGGGTTTTATCAGCCTTCCGCAGTTCACCCGGATCAGGCACTTTACCATCCCAGTGCTTGTATGCAAAAGAAAGCACCCGGTTGGCCAGGTTACCCCAGGTGGCCACCAGTTCGTTATTATTGCGTTGATAGAATTCTTCCCAATCCCAATCAGAATCGCGGGTCTCAGGCATATTGACCGTCAAATAATAGCGCATGGGGTCCGGATCATATCGTTCAAGGAAGTCAAGCCCCCAAACTGCCCAGTTCTTACTACCGGAAAGCTTTTTGCCTTCAAGATTCATAAACTCGTTGGCCGGCACATCATAAGGCAGCACCAGGGGTTCTGGATCCTCTGCACCCATCTTCTCGTCAAATGAATTCCCGACACCGATCAATTCCGCCGGCCAGATGATGGCATGAAAGGGGATATTATCTTTGCCGATGCAGTAGAAGGTTATTGATTCTTCATTCGTCCACCAGTGACGCCAAGCCTCCGGATCGTCATGCAGCAGCCCCCACTCCACCACGCTTGACAAATAGCCAATCACAGCCTCAAACCACACGTACATGCACTTGCCCTCCCAGCCTTCCACCGGGACGGGGATTCCCCAGGACAGGTCACGTGTGATCGGCCTGCCATGCAGGCCCTCGGTCTCGATCTGCCCCAAGGACTGTCGAATGACATTAGGCCGCCAATAATCCTGGCGCTCCCGCAGGAATTCGGCCACCTCACCTTCTAATTTCTTCAGATCAAGATAAAAGTGCGTGGTATCACGTAATTCCGGCGTGGAATTGTCAATTTTAGATTTTGGATCAATCAATTT
>JBMCLF010000139.1:0-5048 GCA_048615215.1 Candidatus Brevefilum sp. | reverse complement strand
GCACCCGGGGCTGCCGCTTCTGCCACGCGGGGATGGTCAACCGTCCCATCCGGGAACGGCCGGTGGAAGAAATCCTCCAGACGCTGCGAGAAGGTTTACAACAAACCGGTTACGACGAAGTAAGCCTGCTCTCCCTGTCCTCATCGGATTACAGTCAGATCATCCCGCTCATTGAAGGCTTGCGGGAATTGCTCTGCGAGCGAGAAGTCAACATCAGCCTGCCCTCTTTACGCATTGAATCCTTTTCAGACGAATTGATGGATGAACTGCAGTCCCTCTCACCGGGGGGCGGTTTTACGCTAGCGCCCGAGGCAGGCACCGAACGCCTTCGCAACTCGATCAACAAACCCCTCAGCGATGAAGAATTCATAGAAACCGTGCGAGCGATCTTCAAACACGGCTGGAACTCGATCAAGCTGTATTTTATGATCGGCCACCCGCAGGAGACATTGGAGGATGTCAGGGCTATTGTGGATCTGTGCAAAGCGGCCCTCCAGGAAGGCCGGCGGATCGTGGGCGGACGGGCGCGCATCCACGCTGGCATCAGCACCTTCATCCCCAAACCGCATACGCCCTTCCAATGGGCACCCTTTGACCAACCTGAAGCCATCCAGGAGAAGATTGACCTGCTCCATGAGGGCTTTCGTGGTGCCAAGATCAAAATGACCTGGAACAACCCCAAGGCCTCTTTGCTCGAAGCCTGGCTCTCACGAGGAGACCGCCGCCTGTCGGATGTGATCTTTCACGCCTGGCAGAACGGTGCCCGCTTTGACGCCTGGTCTGAGCATTTCGACATCGAACACTGGCGCAAGGCTTTTGAACAGGCTAAACTGGATCCGGAATTTTACAGCCATAGAGCCCGGGCACTGGATGAAATCTTACCGTGGGAGCATATCAGCGCCGGGATTCATAAATCATTCCTGATACGGGATTATGAATGGAGCAAAGAAGGCAGGATCCGTCCGGACTGCCGCGGCGGATGTTATGCCTGCGGGATCCTCTCCGCCTTCCAGGAACTGCGGCTCACCGCACCGGACGGGGGATGGAAGTGCCCCTGAAATGAACGAACAAGATCTGATCACACGTATTCGCGTCCAATACACTAAGGGCCATCCATTGCGCTTCACCGGCCACCTTGACCTGCAGCGCCTGTGGGAGCGGTTGCTGCGCCGCAGCGGCCTGCCGGTGCGATATTCCCAGGGCTACCACCCCCGGGCCAGGCTCAACCTGGCATCAGCCCTGCCGCTGGGGTTCATCAGCGATTCGGAACTGCTCGATTTCTGGATGAACGAACCACGGCCGCTGGACGAAGTTCAGCAGCGTTTGGAAGCGGCCTCTCCACCGGGTATGGACATTCTCTCCGTTGAGGAAGTGGCTCTCAGTGAAGACTCGCTCCAATCCAGGATGCACGCCAGCGAATTCGATGTGGCCTTCTTCGATCCCATTGAACTTGAAGAACTCAATGAAAAAGTCCGTGTCATCCTTGCCAAAGATGAAATAATCCGCAAACGGCGCAAGAAAACCTACAACCTGCGCCCGCTAATTTTGAAATTGGAGGCGCAATTGCTGCACGACTCCCAGCCCGGCTTATGGATGTCGCTTCTGGCAGAGCCCGGTGTAACCGGGCGTCCTGATGAGGTACTGGATGAAATGGGCTTTGAAAACACACAATACCTAATTCGGCGGATACAGCTCTTACTCCAGAAAAAATGAAACGGCCTGTTTTTTATAGTAATCAAAGTAAAATTAAAATATTCACAAATTAAGGAAGAAGATCATGGATATCTGGGGTTTACTGGCATCAATTGGGATTAGTTTTGCGGCCTCATTCCTTTTCGCTTATATTCTTTTCTGGCTGGACCTTTACGAAAAAGAACCGTTTCTTCTTCTGGGGGGCGTTTTTATGTGGGGAGTGGTTGTCGCTGCCGGCGGGGCTTTCATCATCAACACCATTATCGGTCTCGGTGTGTTTGTGGTCACCGGGTCTGAAGCCGCTACTAACCTGACCACCTCAGCTGTGATCGCCCCAGTGATTGAAGAAATTTTAAAAGGCTTTGCAGTCGTATTAATTTTCCTCATCTTCAGACATGAGTTTGATTCGATACTGGATGGCATCGTTTACGCTGGCGTGACCGCACTTGGTTTTGCTGCCGCCGAAAACGCATTTTACATTTATACCTATGGTTTTGCAGAAGATGGCTGGCAGGGCTTTCGTAACCTGGCTTTTATCCGCCTGATATTGGTCGGCTGGCAGCATCCATTCTATACAGCCTTTGTGGGCATCGGGCTGGCACTCGCACGCCTGAACCGCAATTTAATCGTCAAATTGGTCACACCCGCCCTGGGTCTCGGTGCAGCAATTGGTGCGCACGCTCTGCACAACATTCTGGCAGAGTTAATTTCAGGGGATGGTGGAATTTTAATCACCACTGCCCTGGATTGGATCGGCTGGTTCCTTATGCTGGATTTCATCTTCCTGGTTATGTTTGTGGAACGACATAAGATCAAAAAATACCTGCAGCCGGAAATCGAAAAAGGCACCCTGACAAAAGCCCAATATGAGAATGCCTATTCCATCTTTACCATCATGGGAGAGCGGATTAAAGCGATCTTCCAGGGTAAATATCAGAAAACCACCCGCTTCTACCGAAGAGCCGCCGAACTTGCCCTAAAAAAAGGCCTTAAAGACCGGCTTGGCGAAGAAGAGGGAAAAGGCGCAATGATCCAGGAACTCAGAAAGCAGGTTCAAGAGCTCTCAAACGCGGTATGAAAGCCTGAAACTCTGGTGGTTTAATAAAATTTGGGTATAATTCTTACGCAGGAAAATAAACCCCTGCATGTTCCCGTGGCCTAATGGATAAGGCGACGGCCTCCGGAGCCGTACATGTGAGTTCGAATCTCACCGGGAATATTTTTATTTAACCTCCCCATCGTGTAAAATTTAAAAGACAGCATTTCATCAATGGAGAGTGACCTCATGTCAGCAAATGAAAATGACCTCAAACAAGATTACGAAGACCTTAAGGAGGAAATCCGCTACCATCGCTATCGTTATTATGTCGTAAACGACCCGGTAATCAGCGATTATGAATTTGATCAGAAGATGAAGCGCCTTGAAGAGATTGAGAAGGAGCATCCCGAATGGATCACCTCCGACTCACCGACCCAACGGGCCGGGGCAGAACCGCTGGACAAATTCGAAAAAGTAGAACATCCTGCGCCGATTCTCAGTCTGGGCAATGCTTATCATACCCAGGATATCCGCCGTTGGCATCAAAGGATCGCCAAACTGGATGACCGTGTCAAAGACGCAGACTTCACCATTGAGCCTAAATTGGATGGCCTGACAGTCGTGCTGCATTATATGGATGGCGTCTTTACGCAAGGCGCCACACGTGGTAATGGTGATGTGGGAGAGGACATAACGGAAAACCTGCGTACGATCAACGCTCTGCCCCTGCACATTCCCGTCACCGCGGACGGCCCAGAAGTGCCCGGGCTGCTGGTGGTGCGGGGCGAAGCCCTGATCTTCAAGGAGGATTTTGTAAAGCTGAACAAACGCCTTGCAGAAGAGGGCAAAAGGGTTTACCTCAACCCTCGCAATACGGCGGCCGGCTCGCTGCGACAGCTCGATTCAAAGATTACCGCCCAACGCCCCATCAAGCTGCTCGTCTATGGAATAGTGCATCATGAAGATGGAGAAATACCAAACACGCAGTGGGAGACACTGCAATATCTAAAAAAACTCGGCTTTCCTGTCGCCGACGCATCTGAATACTGCGAAACCCTGGAAGAAGCTATCGAGAATTCCACTAAAATCGACCCTGAATCATTCCCATACGAAATTGACGGCATGGTGATCAAAATCAACGACCTTTCTCTGGCGAATGACCTCGGGGTGGTGGGCAAGGACCCGCGCGGTGCTATCGCATATAAGTTCCCGGCAGCTGAAGTAACCACCACATTGGAAGATATCCGCGTCAACGTTGGGCGAACCGGCGTGATCACACCCTATGCAGTACTCGAACCGGTGGAGATCAGGGGGGTGACCGTCAAACAGGCGACGCTCCACAACTTCGATTTCATCGATGAGAAGGACATTCGAATTGGCGACCGGGTTCTAATCAAACGCGCCGGAGAGGTGATCCCTTATGTGATCGGCCCCATCAAAGACGTGCGCGATGGCGAGGAAGAACAATACACCCCGCCCAAATCCTGCCCGTCCTGCGGCGAACCGATCGTCAATCCCGAAGGGGAAGTGGCTTTTTACTGCACCAATAACGCCTGTCCGGCGCAATTGGTGCGCAACCTGGAGCACTTTGTCTCCCGGAGCGCCATGGATATCGTCGGGCTGGGCATCAACACCGTTGAGCAGCTCGTGGATGAGGGCCTCGTAGAAGATATCGCCGATCTGTACCGCCTGAGTAAAGATGACCTCCTGAGATTGGAAGGCTTTGCGGAGAAGAAGGCTGACAATTTGATCTCAGCCATCCGCGCTTCAAAAAACCAGCCGCTGTACCGGCTGATCACAGGCCTGGGGATCCGGGGCGTTGGTCAGGTTGCCGCCCAGGATCTGACGGAGCACTTCAAAGACCTTGAAGAATTAAGCCGAGCAAGCAAGGAGGAGATTGAATCCATCAAAGGGTTCGGCCCCAATATGGCTGAGCAAATTGTGGAATATTTCAAGAATGAAGAAAACCAGGCGACGCTTGAAAAATTTCGCCAAAATGATGTCTGGCCTGAGGCTGAGGAGGAAGATGAAGGACCTCAACCCCTGGAGGGCCTAACCTTTGTTGTCACCGGCACCCTCCCCAAACTGACCCGCTCAGAAGTCAAGGACCTAATCGAAGGGCACGGCGGCAAGGTGACTGGCAGTGTCAGCGGCAATACGGATTACCTTGTCCTGGGTGAAGATCCGGGGTCAAAATATGAGCAAGCGCAGAAGCGGAACATCCCCACGATCTCTGAAGACAAACTGCGCGAGATAATTGAAGAGAAATCCGCATGAAGCGTCTGACGCTCAAAAAAGGCCGTGAAAAAGCCGTTCT
>JBMCLF010000138.1:0-5080 GCA_048615215.1 Candidatus Brevefilum sp. | reverse complement strand
GATATTTGCCAGATCAGCATAGGGCTGGTAGTTGCGATTGAACCAGATCTCCCAAAGCGCGTTGCGAGTTGCGGGATCGGTCAACGCATTCCAGGCGCGTTCGAATGTCAGGTTGTAATAAGCCTGGGAAGGCCACCACAGTCGGTGATAATCGAAGGCAATGTAGTCATCCCCCACCACCGGTTGGATTGTGCCATAGTTGCCGCTGCCAACGAGGATGATCGGTGCGTCCCTCAAGTCACGAGTTGGATCCTCTGCAAACCAGACTTTGTTTGGGTAATCGCGGAAGTACCACCAGTAAGGATACAGCAGGTCTGAATCGTAGGCAACTTTGATATTCTTCCCGCCGGTCAGGCGGTGGCTGATTTCCTCAACTTGTTTGAGGACGTCTTTTGGGTCACGCGCGGAGTGGGCATAAACAAGGAATTCTTTGGCAGTATCATAAAGGATGAAGTTGGCGCGGAAAGCGGTGCGGATGGTGATCAGCGAGAGCGCTGTGATAATCAAAATCAATATCAGCCGCCCTACCTGCTTGAGCGTCCAATCCTTTAATAAATGATACAGTCCGAGTGCGGAGGCGGTCATCGCAAGAAAGGCCAACAGGAAAGTGCTGGTCGTTTCGAGTTGGGCAAGTTCGTTGCCCTGAAATGGCGGATTGGAACTGAGGAGTGTGCCAAATGTACGTGATGTGGTGAGCAGGAGTAATGCACCCAGGGTCACCACCAGCCATCCCCGGTAACGTTTGAAATGGTGCCAGTTGAAGGCTTCAAGCAGGTGACCGATGCTCCAGCCGCTGGTCAGGATCATCGGCATGGTGATGTGGCTCGTTAACCAGGGCATGCGCTCACCGGCGAAGCTGAAGGCGACCAGGCTCATCACCGACCAGTAGAGCAGCAGTGCCAGGACAGGCGGCCGGCGGATCTCCCCTTCGTTATCCACAATGTGAGTGGATTTTTCCTTTTGCTCAATATCTGCTTCGTTCTCCAAATTGAGCATTTCGGACATATTCGCTTCGGTTTCTGAAGACTCAGGCTGAGTTTCAACGGGAGATGCTTTGTGCGAGGCAGCATTGGCAAGCTTAAGCGAGCGTATGACAATCGGCAGCCCCATGAAAGCTGCCAGGATCGTACCGAAAGCCGGGAGAAATTCATACATGGGGATCTGCACCAGTGCATAATAATACAGCGGTTGGGTACCGCGTGTCACGCCCTGCTGCGCAAGCCAATAGCCCAGCGCACCCATCAAGCCCATTGGAAAACCAGAGCCCTGGGTGAACAGTGAGGTGTAGAAGATGATGAAGATTGACCAGAACACGCCGATATTGAGCGCCCAGATTTTCCAATTCCACCACAAGCCGATTAGAAAGGCGATAACGAACAACGGGACAACAAACAACACCGAGGTGATGATGCCATTCGCGCTGTAATCCAGCGGATTGAAGCCGAGGATATCCATCGGCAAGGCTGCCAGAAGGGGCAGGACGATGGTGCCCTGCATGATCAGCAGGTCAAAGGTCCGCTCATCACGCACGCCGCTCCAACCTACACCTTTTATGACAAGGTAAACTGCAAGTCCCATTGCGAAGATCAGCGCCAGGCCCAGGCTGCCGATCAGCAGGCGTGTGTTGGCTGGAAGTTCGCTTAACATCACACCCACGCCTTCATCCCCTTGGGCTGTGGGAGCATTGGAAAGGGCCTGGTAGCTGAAACCAAAGGTAAGCAGCCCAAAAATTAAAATCAATGCTGCAGCGGCCAGAAATAAAATTCGCAACTTGTTGGTGCGCCAGGGTTTGGTGACCAGCCGCGCCACAAACACGACTGCCAGGAAGATTAATAATTCCGCAGTAAAAATATATGAGGTGGCCTTATCGGTGAAGTGCAGTGCGGTGATAACCGTGATAAACAGCAGGGTGCGCTTGCGTCCAAATTCCAGATAGCGCAGCACCCCCCAAAGCAGTGCCATCCCCCAAAAGACGATGTAAATCTCATTACGGGTATAGCGGCTGTAATAGGAGATGAAAGGGGAGATAGTTAATAAAAACCCGGCTACGAGCGATCCTACCCGGCCCAGATAGTTTTTGAAAGCGAAAAGGGCGAAGGCCACCACACTGACGCCGAAAACCGCATCGGGGATACGGGCGGTGAAATCATTGGCGCCAAACAGGGTATAGGAGAAAGCAATCAGGTGAAATTGCAGCGGTCCGTGGGTGACAGGATCGTAACGATAACCACCGCCCTGGAAGAAGGTATAGGCCGGTACCACGTGATTGACCTCGTCGTGGCTCATCACGCGTTCCCCGAGGATGACAAAACGGCTGAGGACCGCTGAGATTAGGATCAACGAGACGATTAGGTGATAAACGGTGAAACGCGGCCAAAAAGAAAAGAGGGGACGATCCAACCAGGTGTTGATTCTCGGGTTCAGGGTCATAGCGGTTATCTTTTTATGCAATTGGCAAGGTCAATTTTCCAAACGGCTTGATTTTAGAACTATACTTTAATCTTTATATCCTGACAAGGCGTCCCTCAACGGGCATCATGGCGACATGTGGGCTTGATGTTCCTGGCAGTTGATAGGCAAAAGGGAGAATCAACCCCCCCTTATTAAGGTAAAATCGTATTGAGTTATATTATGACTAAAAAAGTTTTAATCTTATGTTTATTTATTGTATTGAGTGCCTGCAGCAATCCAGATAATGCTGCTCCCGCGCCAACGCTGGATGCCACAGTGCTCAATCTAACTGCAGTTTTCCAGGTGACCCTGGATGCCACGGTTGAACCCACCTCATTGGTGACGCAGACCCTTCAGCCAACAAATACCGCAACGGCCATCCCAACAATCGACCGCACCCGGCCGCCGATCCTAACCCCCACGCCGCAGGTGCCCGCGACAAAGCCGCTGCCGGCCACCCGATTGATGTGACCATCCCGGACGGCACGGTGATGCGTCCAGGCGAAACCTTTTCCAAGACCTGGCGTTTGGAAAACACTGGTTCTTGTACATGGACACGGCTCTACTCGGTGACCTTTTTCTCAGGCAACAGCCTGAGCGCCATCCAGACCAATACCCTGCCTGAACCGGTAAAGCCGGGTGAACAGATCGACGTCACAGTTGATATGGAAGCGCCCATGACGCCGGGCGTGTATCAGAGCAACTGGATGCTGGAAAATGAGGATGGGATCTTATTTGGGATCGGCCCCAATGGAGACGCGCCCTTCTGGGTGAAGATTGAAGTGGTACCGGCAGTCACCCAATCACCTCAGCCGACAGCGACGGTGACCTCCACGCCGGTGGTTTACCTGAGCGGTGAAGGGTTCCTCGATGGAGGCGATCAATCTGACCTCGATTCCGGGGAGCTTAACTCCGGAGATATAACCACTGCTGATTTTGTTTATCAAACCGGGGAAGACCCGGATCATATCCTGCTGACGATGAACGGCACACAGTGGGTTTTCTACGGTGAGGATGAGCCTTCCTATGGCGATTGCACTTCGACAGAGAAATCGGGCAATGCACTAAGCTTCAATGATCTTCCTGAAGAGAACTATGTCTGCTACCTAACCTCAAACGGCCTCCCCGGATGGTTCCGGATTGTGGGGATCGAAGAGGATGAAACTTTATTGATCCGCTTCCTGACCTGGTCTGCGTCTGAAGAATAATCCATCCTGTTTCTTTTAAAATGCAAAAGAACATCCCGAGCGCTGCCGTCGGAGTGTCTTTTGTTATCTTGAGGGGCAGAAAGTATCAGAAAAGGCTGCGGACTACCAGCATGAATCCGAAGATGATCAGGGGAATGCCCACGATCGCGCCGACGACGGTTACTGTGAGGATCACGCCAACAATCATCAGGACCAGACCCAAGATCGCGCCGATCAGCCGGCCGGTGGCTTCAATGATCCACACGACCAGACGCCAGATCAGCCAGAAGGGGTAAAGCAGCCAGTGCACGTGTTTTTTATTGTGTTTTGTCATAGTTACCTCCATTTAAATATACGGGATTTTCCGTAAAAAGTTGTAAGCAAATTTGGCACTTTGATTAAGTTCTCACACGAGAACTTCTTCACTTGGTTGGGTCCTGATCCTTCAATAAAAATCGTAAATGATGATATACTTTATGCATAGATTGAAAACTTTGCTTGTTGCTGACATGCACTATAAAACGATGGAAGATTGAAATGGCCAAACCAACGAAATACGCCCCTCATTTATGCACCTTATTCATGATCATCGCTGGGATTGGGATTCTGCTGGGGTTCCTATTTCGTGCCCCCTTTGTGACCATACTGCTCTTACTGCCTGCAGCGATCTATGAAGCTTATCGTACAGAGGGAAAATCAACCAGAACAGCCTCTTATCTGCTTGTGGCGTTCCTGGTTGGGACAATGGTAATGGTTGTTTTTAATATCAATATTAACATTGCGAATTTCATGGGAGTTGAAAGCCAATATATCGCTGGGATGTGGGTGCCGTTGGGTGACTTAAGGATTGTTGGGCCCGGGCTGGTTGCTGCTTTGGCGGTGATCCTCTTCACCCGCACACGCGGCATTTATACTCGCTGGCTGGCAGTGGTCATTTTTGTCACGGCTTTTGCCATTGTGTATTTGATAGATACGGACGCTTTTGAAATGCTTTTTGAGGAGGGAATCCGCCTGATCATGCAGCGGATATAAATTGCAGGCTTAACAACTGAGTATGTGTCTGGTATAATTTTCTCCGCTTGAAATATAAGCGAAATGGAGAGGTAGCATAGTCCGGCCTAATGCGCGCGCTTGGAGTGCGTGTGTACCGCGAGGTACCGTGGGTTCGAATCCCACCCTCTCCGCTAATAATCACCCGGTGTCTTGCCGGGTGTATGTTTTTAAAAACGCCGCGAGGTATTTCAGGTTCGAATCCTCATTCCCTGCGGGAACGCTTCGCGGCCCTCTCCGCTAATAATCACCCGGTGTCTTGCCGGGTGTATGTTTTTAAAAACGCCGCGAGGTATTTCAGGTTCGAATCCTCATTCCCTGCGGGAACGCTTCGCGGCCCTCTCCGCTAATAATCACCCGGTGTCTTGCCGGGTGTATGTTTTTAAAAACGC
>JBMCLF010000137.1:0-5091 GCA_048615215.1 Candidatus Brevefilum sp. | reverse complement strand
CCGAACATTGGCAAAACAAATACAAGCGCCAAGAGGATGTATGGACTGTAAGGTCGGATGCGCTCGTAAACCTCCACCCAGTGATCGGGCAAGAAAAAAGTGATTACTTTCTCGCCATCCAAGGGCGCCAACGGGATCAGGTTGAACAGGAACAGCGCCAGGTTGATGGTCAGAAACTCCAGTAAAAAGCTGCCTGGCGACGGTAAAAATTCACTGGTCGTTGGCATCAGGGGAACCCATCCAAAGCGTAAAGGCAGTGCTGCCAGTGCACCCATCAATAAATTCGAGGCAGGACCGGCCAGTGAAACCAGCATCAACCCTGCCGAGGTTTTCCGCCGTAAAGTGTAGGGATTTACCGGGACCGGTTTAGCCCAGCCAAAACCAGCCACAAGCAATGTGAGCGTCCCCATGATATCCAAATGCGCCAGCGGATTGAGGGTCAGCCGGTCATTGTTCTTCGGCGTGGGATCTCCGAGCGCGGTTGCTGTTGCAGCATGCGAAAATTCATGCACGGTGAAAGCTACCAGCAATGTGATGATGCGGGAAATCAGTGTGGGAAGGGTCAGGTTGAAAAACATATGGTCAATTTTCTCGATTCGTCTTTGATGATAATGCCCTCATTATAACATGCGGAGGGTAAAGCCTTTGTATCAACTTTGCACAAAGATTTTATTACTAATCAGGTAAAAATGGTATAATTTTACTGCTAGCGAAAGGAATAATATGAGAGAATTACCTGTTTTAGTAACAAGTGTGGGCTTCCTGCGGGTTAGCCCCTTGAAATGGAACCCTGCTCCTCAAACACGTTTTGTGATGGATAGAACAAACAGTACAATGACATTAATTCAACAAGCGTAAGGATATCTTATGAACAAGAATAGATACCGATCTGTGCCTCTCCAGCCGGATGAGGTCACCCCGCAGGAACTATATCGGACTCGGCGAAGGTTTCTCAAACAGATGGGCATCACTGGATTGGGTGCTCTTTTAGCAGCCTGTGCGCCGCGTGACTTTGCTGATGTCCCCATACCCGAAGACATACCGACAAATGGCAGAACCGATGAGCGCGGAAATACATTAACCTCTTACCAGGCGATCGCCAGCTATTGCAATTTCTATGAGTTCACCACCAACAAAGAAAGGGTTGATGAACTCGCCCAGGATTTTGTTACCGATCCCTGGTCGGTGACTGTCAATGGGCTGGTGAACAACCCCCGCACTTACAGTCTTAAAGAAATTCAGGAAAAATTTGTCCAGGAAGAACGAATCTATCGCATGCGTTGTGTAGAGGGTTGGTCAATGGTGATCCCGTGGTTGGGATTTCCCCTGAGGCAATTATTAGAAGAAGTCCAACCCACCGGAGAAGCGCAGTTCGTTGCCTTTGAGACCGCCCTGGTGCCAGAACAAATGGATTCTGCCACTTCAGGCAGGTTCCCCTTTCCCTATCTTGAAGGGCTGCGCCTGGATGAAGCCATGCACGAACTGACGCTGCTGGCCACTGGTTTATACGGCGAAGCTTTGCCGCCACAGAATGGCGCCCCCATTCGATTAGTCGTCCCCTGGAAATACGGTTTTAAGAGTATCAAAACCATTGTGCGCATCTCGTTGGTCGCCGAACAACCGCCCACCCTCTGGAACACCATCGCCCCACAGGAATATGGGTTCTATGCCAATGTAAACCCCGAGGTAGACCATCCCCGCTGGTCGCAAGCGACCGAACGACGCATCGGTGAATCTGGCAGACGGGAGACGCTCTTTATGAATGGCTACGCGGAAGAGGTCTTGCCGCTTTATGAAGGCATGGATTTGGAGATCTTCTTCTAACCAGAGGAGAAATAGCGGGTGGGAAAGAAAAACCAGAAAGACCGAAAGAATAAGAGCCAAGAATGGATCCAATGGATCGTGCACATAGCAGGTTGGCTGCCAATCATCGTCTTATTCGCCGCATACCTGACCGATTATCTGGGTTTCAACCCGATCGAGAGCGTTTTACGCTGGACCGGTCGTTTGGCGTTTATTTTCCTATTGCTCTCACTTACCTGCACCCCCGCTCACAAAATCTTTGCACATCCAAGCATCTATCGGCTGAGAAAGCCGCTGGGCCTCTATTCGGCCCTGTACGCCGGCCTGCATTTCGCCGTCTTTGCCATCTGGGATTACAGGCTGGATTTCAGCCTGATCTGGCATGAGATCCGCAATAAACCTTTTATTATTTTCGGCCTGATCGCATTGGTCATCCTGCTTGTTCTGGCGGCGACTTCGTTCAATACCCTGCGGCGCAAGCTAGGAAAAACCTGGAATTGGCTGCACCGGCTGGTCTATGCTGCAGTGATCCTCAGCTTAATCCATTACTTACTTGCCATCAAGGGCGACTTATCCAGCTTGCAGGGCGCATATGCGCCTCCCTTGATCGCAGCAGGCATTTTGATTTTACTAATACTTCTGCGCATCCCTAAAATTCACCAAGCTTTGCGACATATTCTGTTAAAAGAATGACCTGATACGATCACCCTCCTCTGATTGAGAATGATAGAAACTTCAAGGTAGTGTAAAATGGTGTGGGAATTTAATCCAACCATTATCATCAAGAGGAGATTTATGTCACCCAACACCATACGAACCGGGATCATTGGCTGCGGGGGCATCAGCCGGTTTCACATCCGCAATATGTTCCAGGATCGGAACACAAAAATCGTTGCCCTCTGTGACCCCTTCCATGAGTCAATAGACAAAGTAGCCCTGGAATTTGAAGCCGCAGGAAAAGAGATTCCACCCAACGAACCAGAAATTCAAAAATTCTTGGAGAAATTTGAGATGGATGCGGTCATGATTGCCACGCCGCACGCCATGCATCACGACCATACCCTGGCGGCTCTTGAGGCGGACCTGGACGTCCTTCTGGAGAAGCCCATGGTCATCAACACGAAAGAGGCACTCAGCCTGATGCAAGCCCGTGACCGAAGCGGAAAAACGCTCGTGGTTTCCTTCCAGGGCAGCCTATCTCCGCTAATCCGCCTTGCTTCTGATGGTATCAAAAAAGGCCTGTATGGCGATCTGCTCTCTGTAAGTGCCACCGTCTGGCAAAACTGGGGACCAAACGTGGCAGGCACCTGGCGGCAAAAACCCGAACTATCAGGCGGCGGTTTTATCTTCGACACCGGCGCACACATGTTGAACACGGTCGCCGACCTGGTGAACCAGGACTTCCTGGAAGTAGCAGCCTGGATGGACAATCACGGCCGCCCGGTGGAGACCCTTTCTGTAGCAATCGCTAAATTGGAATCCGGTGCGTTTGTGACCCTGCACGGCTGTGGTGAGACCATCCCATCCTGCAGTTCAGTCATCAAGGTCTTCTGCAAAGAGGCCATCCTGACCACCGGCGCCTGGGGGCGCAGCCTGCAGATCCAGAAAGCAGGTGAAAAGGAAGCTGAAGAAGTGCCTTTCCCTCCAGCCTCCAGCGTTTGGGATATCTTCCTAAAAGTGCGTGCCGGAATAATCCCCAATCCGAGCCCGCCGGAAGTTGGACTACGCATGATCCGCCTCTACGACGCCATCTGCCAGTCTGCGGCTGAAGGCGGAAAAATCATCAAAATCAAAAAATAACACACCAATAGGAGAGAAACCATGAAAGTGAAACCGCGAATAACAGTATGGAACGAATTCCGGCATGAAAAAAAAGATGAAAAAGTGCGCGAAGTCTATCCTGACGGGATTCACAACACCATTGCCGGATTCCTGAAGGAGGCTGGCTTTCATACGAATACAGCCACTTTGGATGAGCCCGAACACGGGTTGACAGAAGACGTCCTGGACCAGACCGATGTGCTGATCTGGTGGGGGCATATGGCTCACGATGAAGTCGATGATTCCATCGTAGATCGGGTACAAAAGCGCATATTGGATGGCATGGGGTTAATCGTGCTGCATTCTGGCCATTTTTCCAAGATCTTCAAACGCATGATGGGCACCACCTGCAACCTGCGCTGGCGAGAAATCGGTGAAAAAGAACGCGTCTGGACCGTGGCAAACGGCCATCCGATTGCCAGGGGCGTCGGCCAGTACTTTGAGCTACCCCATGCAGAGATGTATGGCGAGTTCTTCGACATCCCCGAACCTGATGTGCTGGTCTTTGTCAGCTGGTTTGCGGGTGGCGATATCTTCCGCAGCGGATGCTGCTGGCAGCGCGGATTTGGGCGCGTCTTTTACTTCGCTCCCGGGCATGAAACCTATCCAATTTATCAAGATAAAAATGTGCAGCGCGTGATCATGAATGCTTGTGAATGGTCCGCCGCGCATGAAAAGCCTGAAATCAAATTTGGACAGGTGCCAGATCCGTTGGAAAAATTGGGATAATATCTTATCTGATAATTCTTACTATCCCCCTCCTAAAAAGAGGGATTCAAGTTGAGAATAACAATCATTGTTCAATCCTCGCCCTACCCTCTAACACCTCAAGGGCGAGTTTTTTTAAAACTTGCCTTCGTTAAATATTGGTTTTAGTAAAAAGAACAACTTTACACAACCATTGAAATTGCTGCTCACCCATGAAAAAAAAGAATAGGGTTCCAGTAATCCCACATATCCGGAATTTAATAAACAATCTCGCCGGTATGTTCACCCGCGAAATCCTTATTATCTATTTGCTCTGAGCTACCCATCAATGAAAAAATAAATTATTCTTTGCCGTAATCCAGGATCTCTTCCCTGATTTCTCTCCAGCGCAGGGCATCTTCGATTCCCTTTTCAATAGGTTTTTCAGCGATCCAATTTAATAGGTATCGGGCCTTGTTGGCGTTTGCGTAAGCGCCGGCAACATCCCCTGGACGCGGAGGTTTTTCCACCTTCTTGATCTCCTGGCCGTAAACCTGTTCAAAGGCATCCACCATCTCCCTCACAGTCACACCGCGGCCCGTGCCCAAATTGATCACAGAATATGGACTTCCATCTTCTGAATCCGCAGCGATCACCGCATCAAATTTGATGAGATCGCTCAACGCGATCCTGAAAGCGATTGACAGGAGGGTTGCCCAACGGATCCTGTCCTGAAACCAATAATATTCGGATGATGTCGCTTATGACCCAAACCCTACA
>JBMCLF010000136.1:0-5135 GCA_048615215.1 Candidatus Brevefilum sp. | reverse complement strand
ATAGAGGATTGTTCCATATGGCGTCAACCGAACAATTATTTGAGATTTATCGTAAGTTTCCCTGCCGAACTTTGCCCAACGCTTTCTGGAAGACCGCTTCCCGCCTTGATGGGGGAACACTTGACATTCAGTCAGATCACGAAGGAAACCTGGTTTATCTGAAAGTGGTGGCAAATCGGGCTTGCCTGGCATTCTGGTGTGCGAATCCCTCTGAGCTCCCCACTATGCCAGACCAAATTAATCCATTTGAGATTGTCCTTGTTCATGATAGCTGCCGGGATGCTTTTTCCAGCCAAAAATTTAAGCAGAATAAGCCTTATTTTCGAATCCGACACAAGGGTAAAGTTGAACGGCATGATTGCCCTCCAGGATTTTTATTCAAGGAAGCGAATCCAGAAACTGAGATCGAAGCGGTAGTCAGTTTCATTCAAAGCTGTTATCAAAATATAAGCGTGACTCCGGAAATCGTTCATGGATGGTTGTCCCACCCCGTGTTCGACCCTACTTTATGGGTTTGGATTATCGAAGCAAACTCAGGCCAAAAAGCTGCGCTGGGAATTGCAGAACTTGATCCTGCGGTTCCAGAAGCCTCTTTAGAATGGATTCAGGTGCGGCCAGAGTTTCAGCAGCGGGGGCTTGGGAAAGCGCTTGTGATTGAATTATTGGCCAGAGTTGATGGAAAAGTGCTATTTACAACAGTCTCCGGTGAAACGAATAACAAAACTCAGCCCGAGCGATTGTATCGAAATTGTGGTTTCACCGGCTCGGATATCTGGTGGCTGCTAACAAATTGATTCGGTATGATTAAGAGCATACTATGTCAAAAAAACACAATAAGAAAAAACAAAAAGAAAAGGAACCACGCGGTTTTTGGACTGATTTCCAGCGCAAATTTCTCACAAGGCCTGTAATACGCACGAGCATTCTGGTCTTGGTTTCTCTGGCGATCATTATTCTTTCGCTCTACTGGCTGCCTGGTGATCTGCATTACCGGATCACAGAAACCTATCAGTTTTCCGGTAATGAATCAGGTTCGTTAACTTTTGTGGTGCTGCTGCCAACCACAGGGCAATATCAGGAAGTCTTTGAGCCGGAAATAACCTGGCCAGGGACAGTTGAAGAACACCAAGATGGCAGGCTGCAGGTGGTTCGATTAACAACAGATCTGAGAGCTGGGGAGTCCGTAGAAGCTCAGATCGCTTATTCTGTCCATCTCTGGCAGGGAAAAGCGGTCTGGTACGGGGAACTGATGAATCCGGAAGATCTCTCAGCTACACCAGAGATTCAGTCAGATGATCCGGCTATTCAAACCAAAGCAGAAGAATTACGTGTCAATAACAATCAGAGGCGCACTGCACGGAAGATTTTTGAATTTACCAACCAGCACCTTAAATGGCCGGATGATAGCCGCATTAATCCGGACATAAGTGCTCTGGATTCGCTGCAATCTGGCATCGGAGGTTGCACCGAGCGCGCCTGTTTGATGGCAGCTTTAAGCCGTGCTGAAGGCATCCCCACTCGTGTTATCACCGGGTTGGCTATGCCAGATTCGATACCCTTTGTTCCCATCTCCGAAGTTTGGAACCACCCGGCTGGTGCACATGCCTGGGTGGAAACCTACTTCGATCACACCTGGCATTTCGCGGACCCGAGCTGGGCGAACCAGTTTTTAAAGCGGGATTTATTTGGTTGGGTTGATGGCTTGCACCTCGCATTTGATGAAATAGACCAAGAAAACGCGGTGTACGCTCCACTGATTGCTGAAGCCGAGGAAAATGGCACCTGGATTGCTGCGATGAATGCCCCGCTGCGTTTTGTGGCTTATTCCAACCTGTCATTTGAAGAAATGCAGTTCATCCCGGAGGTCACCCTTCGAAAAGTGTGGGATTCCCGTTATTTGTTGTTTGTTTCTTTGATCCTGATCCTCTGGATATTGTCCTGGGTCGCCCGTGACGACCAGCAAGTGAAAACGAGTAAGAAATAAGGCAAAAATTCAATCCGGTGGGTCCACTGCGAATGAAATAAAATGGTTTGACATGCATTTGGTATACTTTCATGCAAATGTAAAAGCCAAGAACCATGGATTAATATTTGATGACATCACCAAAACAAAATGATCTGACTCTCGAAAAAGTACGTGGCGTGGTTGAGACGGTTCTGCCGAAAAAGAAGCTGATCAAAGTTCAGAATCGGGGGCTTTGGGTAAGGCAGATTTACGAGCTTATCTTCGATGGGGGAGAACGAGCTTTTATGAAACTGCATGTCCATCTTGAATGGCTGGATTCTACAAAAACTGAAGCGATGCTTTGTGACTTGCTCCATAAACACCATCTGCCTTCCCCTGAAACCATTTTTGTTGATTCAACCGGCGAATATTTAGGGTTTCCTTTTATCATTCAATCCGCATTACCCGGCAAACCCATGTTCTCCTTACTGGATGAGATAAACACTGAGGATTGGCCCACGTTGTTTTCGGCAGTGGGTAATACTTATGCCCGAATGCACGCAATCAAAGGGCCTGCTTCGGGTGTTTGGGACGGCTCACTTGAGAAGACCCGGCCGATCTCACCCAATGATTATTATTTTAAATATGAGCTGCAAAATGGCAGCGGAAGATCTGCAGTGGAGTGCGGCAGGATTTCGCAAAGTGAATTCGAGAAGATCATTACACTCTGGGAAGAAGCGTTGCCAACCCTCAAGTCTCATGAGCCCTCCCTGGTACATGGGAGCGCTTTTCCTTGGACGATTTGCCTGTCTCAGACAGGTGGTCTTTGGCAGGTCAGCCGGCTTAATGCTCTGGGAGATTTTTTATGGTGGGATCCGGCTTATGACCAGGCTTGTCTGGTCTTTCCACCGGGGTATAGCTGGCCAGAATTCTGCATAGAAGCATTTTGGGATGCTTACGGTGCAGAGCCAGATGCTTGGCGGATACAACTTTACGCCTTAATGCAGCACTTATGCGCGCTAAACGGCACCTTTTTGCCTCCACAGTTACCCTCATCAGCGCTGCAGTTGACCGATCAGGAAATGGTCGCCCGGTTGAGGCGAATTCTGGCTCTCTTTTAATATTGGAAGGAACCTCATGGCGTATGAACGCTTGCTTGACAAGGAACAGACCCCAGATCAGGCATTGATCGAGAAAAGGATTGGACGGGAGGTGCTGCCAGTGTGGCAGGAAACGCAAGATTATCTTGCTGAGAATTTCCCAGCATACTCCCCTGAACTGGTTTATTACAGCACGCAGCATGGTTGGGCTTTGCGTTATCGTAAGGAGGCCCAACAACTATGCACGCTGTTTCCTGAAAAAGGAGCGTTCTCGGCCATGATTGTCCTTTCACCCGAAGAGGAGCAATTTGCCCAGGAGAAGTTTAACTTTTTTAACGCCCGAATCCGGGAACTTCTCAGCCGGCCCTCAAGCCTTCCGCAGGGACGCTGGTTATGGATGCGAATTGAGGACCATACGGATTTTGTGGGCCTGCGCCTGCTTTTGGAGATTAAAAAATAAAAATTACATCGGTAATCCGCAAAGATTTATCTGATTTGAGTGTTGAATCAATTTCTGTTTTTAAATTGACCTTGAATTAAAAATTTCTTCCCAGTTTTGAAAGGCTTTCAGGCTTTGTCAAAATTGCGGTAGTCTTAAATTTAAGAAGCAATATTTAAGAAAGGAAATAAATGTTAAAATATTTTGGCCGCTGGTTACTTCTGGGTTTTATCTTGTTTACGGCCTGCGCGCCAGCGGAGGCAACCCCCGAGGTTTTGGAACCTGAATTGAGATTTGTCCCGCGTATAACCATGTTCGAAGAGGGCAAGGTCCATTTTGAACTGGGGTTAACCAACGAAGCAAGCCGGGATCAACCAATGGTTGAAGCTGTGAACATCCAGGTAACTGTCACAGATGGCGCCGGCAAGATCCGCAACCAGATGAAAATTGTTGATGTCGGACCAATTGCAGCCAATCAGGCGGAATTTCCCCTTACCTATGAAGCGGTTTATGACCCGGGTAAATATGTGGTCTCTATGACCGGAGAAGTGCTGCCCTCGCTCACCTTTCCCTTCGAAATTCGCGAAGAAGATGGGGTCAGGAGGCTGGCTGCACCGCCAGAATTCATCAATCCCCACACAGAATTCACGATTGATTCACCCGAGCTCGACTCTTGAGAGGTGGGTTTTCTGGCAAAAATTGGTTTTTTGGTTTGGCTGGGTTGGGGTGGGTGTTTGCCTTCCCCCTGGTTGAGAGCAACATTAAAAACAAATGCTTGTATAAAACAGAAATGTTCCATTTACCAGACGTTTGTGTTAGAATCAATATTCTACTAATTAATAACGACTGATGGTAATAGCTTCTCGCAAGCTGTGCTGCACAAGGAGCATGGATGCAGACAGGGACTCACCAAACCATCCCTTATTTGGCTTGCTCAGACATGCGGCTTGAAGATTTGTTAATCTCACAGGAGAGATTGTACCTATGATTTCCGAAGTTCAAATCCTATTGCGGGTCCTGGTTGGGGCAATATTGGGTTCCCTGGTTGGCTATGAGCGTGAACGCCAGGATCAACCAGCCGGCCTCCGTACTCATATGATCCTCGTCATCGGCGCCACCCTGGCCATGGTGCTATCGGTGAACCTGGGTTACTTATATGCAAGACCCGGTACACCTGCCGATCCAGCCCGGTTGGCAGCCCAGGTGATCTCCGGTATCGGTTTTTTGGGTGCCGGTGCGATCATGCGTTATGGTTTCACTGTTAAGGGTCTTACCACCGCCACCTCGTTATGGACCATGGCGATTGTTGGTTTGACTGTTGGCGCTGGATATTATCTGGTGGGTGTGGCAACCACCGCATTGATGTTGATCGTGCTGGCATTTTTGAATGTGATTGAAAACCGTTTTGTGCGCACTTCGGTTTCCCGGTTTATCTCTGTGGAAGCCAATGTACATAAAGGCATTGTCAAATCGATCCGCCATATTGTAGAAGAGTTTGCGGATGCAGTGGCTAGCTTTACCATCCAAAAGCATGTCAAAAATAAGCGGTTGCGCATTCAAATTGTGGCGCGCATCCCGCGCGATCAGACTCTTGAAGAGTTGATCGAAGCGCTTTCTGATATTGACGGTGTGAGGAATCTCAAGGTGGAAT
>JBMCLF010000135.1:0-5146 GCA_048615215.1 Candidatus Brevefilum sp. | reverse complement strand
TCAGATAGAATGGAACAAACTACACCATCTCTTGATGGAATTGTCTGACGAAGCAATATCAGGCTTTTCCCCTGATTCTGATGATGATCTCAAACGACTGGCGGAGGTTTTGAAAATCTCCCTGGAAGATGTGCTGCGGCTTGAGACAATCTGGGGGGAGCGGTTCATAAACACGATCAAACGCATCAGAAAACAAAAACTCGATCTGGAAGTGCAGTTGTTCAGCGGCTCCCTCAACGAATACCGCCGTGCCACAAGATTTTGGTGGGAGAATATCGAAGAAAATTACCCGGAGATTAAAGAACGTCCCGTCTATTTCATATCAAGCAACACCCACAGTATCCCGAACCTGCTTTCTGGTTTCGCCTTATTACATCAGAAGCGATTGACAGAATATCTAAAATCAGAAGGCGATGAAGCCCTGTTGGCAGAATGGCAGGACATCAGCCGGGAGGAAGTGCCTTCTCGCCCAGAGAACTTCCTCTATTATGTGCTAAAAAAATACCAGACTACGAAAGGTGGACAGGACCTTTTAGAGGCCCAGGCCGAATACGAGCAAGAATATGGCATTCACCGCATCCCCAGCGAACATGCCTTTGATGTCGAAGCGCAGATCATTAAGCTCTCGTCACTCAATCCAGAAACGATTGACCCCCGTCTGACGCCTGAGACCTTTGCAGGCGATCACGCCGACTGGTCCTTCCTGAAGGAAAGCCAGGCTTTAATTCTGAACATTGATTACCCTTTAGGCTTAGCGGCCTATAACCTGCTGGTAAAGATCGCCGAACATACCTGCCCCCTTCTCGGAATTTATATCATGGGCAAAGCTGCCACCCTCAACGGCCGACGCGGCGATGTGATGATCCCCAGCGTGACCTATGATGAGCAATCTCACAACACTTTTATGTATAACAATTGCTTCAACGCTGGAGATGTAAGCCCTTACCTGGTTTACGGCACGGTTCTCGACAATCAGAAATCCGTTTCCGTGTTGGGCACCTATTTGCAGAACGCCCGCATCATGGAAGTGATTTACCGCGAGGGTTATACGGATATCGAAATGGAAGCCGGGCCGTACCTTTCTGGCGTTTCCGAGCTTTACCGCCCCACAAGGTATCCGGTGGACGAGATCGTGAACCTCTACGGCCTGCCTTTTGAACTGGGCATTCTGCACTATGCCTCAGACACCCCGCTGACCAAGGGCGAAAACCTTGGGGCAGGAACCCTCTCCTATTTCGGAGTCGATTCGACTTATGCCAGCTCACTGGCCATCCTGCGCCGTATCATGCAAAAGGAACACGACCGCATCATCAACCGCAGATGAGCTCGCCAGAATTAATCCAAATAAAAAACATTATCAATAATAAAAACTGTTGTTCAACTGATTCATTGATTTGGTTATTGATGGTAAAGGGTGACGCTCGCCATAGTTCTTCGGCACTCCAAGCGTCGCCCATGTATTCAATTCAGATGATGGTATTTTTTAAGCTGAACATCTCATCCCAGCTGCTGTCGGATGCGCTCCACAGTTTCTTTGTAGGATTCAAGCTTCTCGCGTTCCTTCTGCACCACCGCTTCCGGCGCTTTCTCGGCAAAGGGGCTTGCCAGAAGTTTTTCCAGCCGGTTAATCTGTGCTTTCGCATCCGCCAGTTCTTTCTGCAGACGCCCGCGTTCGGCCGCCACATCCACCAGCCCGGCCAGCGGTAGCGAGATCTCCACGGGTGTCACCACCAGTGTCACGTATGCCTCAGAAGGTTCCAGCGGTTCTTTAACCACCTGCAGTTCATCTGGATCAATTCCTGCCAGAGACACAAAAGTATGGCGTTGGGACTCAACCACTTCAGTTTTTTCTCCTGCACTGATTATGGCCGCAACGCCATGCCCGGGCTGGACCTTATATTCCGCGCGGATATTGCGAATAGCACGCACCATCCCCTGCACCAGCGAGAAGTCTTCTACCGCATCCTCTTCCCAGCCTTCCATCGCCATTGGTTCCGGCCACTGGGCAACAATCAAAGCTTCTTCCCAACCATTTTCCGGCTCGAGAGCATCGGTGGTTTCCTGTGAGGCTTCCTTTAAGTGCCCCCAGAGTTCCTCGGTCACAAAGGGTGTGAAAGGGTGCAGGAATCTTAAGCAGGTGTCAAACACATTCACGAGCATTTTGATGGTATAGAACGCACGGTCCCCGCCTTCGGCAATTTGATCTTTGGCGATCTCGATATACCAGTCCGCAAACTCGTTCCAGAAGAAGTCATAGATCTGGCGTCCGGCTTCACCAAATTGGTAATCTTCAAACAGCCGGTTTACAGTTTTCGCCAGCTGCCTCTGTCGTGCCCGGATCCAGCGGTCTGCCAGGGTCCATTCGGGATCAGCCTCCGCTTCCTTCGGCATCCGCTCCAGGTTGCTGATGATAAAACGGCCAGCATTCCAGATTTTGTTGGCGAAATTCCGGTTGGCCTCCACCTTCTTTAGCGAGAGGTTGGTGTCATTCCCGGGCGTGGACCCCACCAGCAGGGTGAAGCGCAGGGCGTCCGTACCGAGCTCATCGATCACTTCCAGCGGGTCAATCACGTTATTCTTGGTCTTGCTCATCTTCTGGCCGTTCTCATCCCGGATCAGGCCATGCAGGTAAACAGTGTGGAAGGGAATTTCTCCAGTGAACTCCAAGCCAGCCATGATCATGCGCGCCACCCAGAAGAACAGGATATCGTAACCCGTTTCCATCACCGATGTCGGATAAAAATATTCCAGGTCAGGCGTCTGTTCCGGCCAGCCGAGGGTCGAAAATGGCCATAATGCAGATGAAAACCAGGTATCGAGCACATCCGGATCCTGCTTAAGGCTATCACTCCCGCAGTGCTGGCACTCGGTCGGGTCTTCACGCGCTACCGTCATCCCATTGCAGTCATCGCAATACCACACCGGGATGCGGTGCCCCCACCAGAGCTGCCGGCTGATGCACCAATCGCGGATGTTTTCCATCCAGTTGTAATACACCTTGTTGAACCGCTCGGGAATGAGTTCAATTTGACCCTCTCGCACAACACGCAGGGCAGCATCCGCCATATTCTTGATATCCACAAACCACTGGGTAGAAACCATGGGCTCAATGATCTCTCCACCCCGCTGAGAGCGCGGCACCTTCAACATATAAGGTTCTTCCTTAATCACCAGGCCAGCCTCTTTCATATCTCCCCAAAGCTTCTTGCGGCAATCAAACCGGTCCATACCCTCATAAGGGCCGCCGTTCTCGTTGATTGTTGCGTCCTTATTCAGCACGTTGATAAATTCCAGGTTATGGCGCATGCCTATGTCATAGTCATTCGGATCATGTGCCGGGGTGATCTTTAAAGCGCCCGTTCCAAATTCACGATCAACATATTCGTCTGCGATCACGGGGATCTCACGGCCCAATATCGGCACTACAGCCTTCTTCCCCACCAGGTTCATAAAGCGTTCATCTTCGGGGTGCACCGCCACCGCCGAATCACCCAAAATCGTCTCAGGACGGGTGGTTGCCACAGGGATGTACTCTTCGCTGCCGGCGATCATATAACGAAAATAATACAGCTTACCCTGCTCCTGGGAATAATCCACCTCCAGGTCAGACACAGCCGTCTGCAAACCCGGTGACCAGTTAATCATTCGAGGACCGCGGTAAATCCAGCCCTTTTCATAAAGGCGGACAAAGGCTTCGCGCACCGCTTCCGAAAGACCCTCATCCAGGGTGAATCTCTGACGGTCCCAATCGCAGGATGCACCCAGGCGGCGGATCTGCTTGGTGATAATGCCGCCGTATTTTTCCTTCCAGGCCCAGATCCGTTCTAAAAACTTTTCCCGGCCCAACTCAAGACGGCTGGTGCCCTCTTCCAGCAGCATCTTTTCAACCTGAAGCTGTGTGGCGATTCCTGCATGATCAACCCCAGGCACCCACAGGGCGGGTTCGCCCTTCATTCTGTGATAGCGGATCATTAAATCTTCCAGTGAAACAACGATCGCGTGCCCCAGGTGCAGGCTGCCGGTAACATTCGCCGGCGGGATCGAGATCACAAATGGTTCGATTTCGGGGTCAAAGTCCGGCTCATTGGGGTCATTCCAGGGCTTGAAGTACCCTGCGTCCCACCACATCTGGTACAGCCGGGTTTCTGTCTCATTGAAGTCATATGCTTTCGGCAGTTCTCTAGCCATTAATTAAACCTCCACGATTTCCTTAAAATTAAAAACCTTCCGTCCCTGAGGACGAAAGGTCATTCTTCCGCGGTACCACCTCATTTCGCTGCCTTTGGCAGCGCACTCAGTCCGGACGATCATCCGGCGGCGCAGTAACGGGCGCACCCGTGCCGTTCTACTTGCCTGTTCAGCTTTCTTCAGCAATCTACTGCGGCGACTTCACGCATCTCCGTGTCTGTGGACGCTCTCAGCCTGTGGCGTACCTTCTCTTCCAGGCGGTGATGCGTTACTCTTCCGCAGGTTTTACATGCTCATTATAAGCAATATAAGGTTGTTTTTCAATAGCGTTCAGGCCGGTGAATCATTACCGGCCCATCGACACCACCTGGTCTTCCCAGCGATGCCAGCTCGAGAATTTCTCTTCAATGATCTTCCGGCCTTCACCGGGTGCTTCCAGCCCGACCAGCTCCAGATCGGCATCGACCATAATGCGCACCAGCTCGTGGAACTTCACTTTGGGCTCCCAGTCAAGGTCTCGCTTGGCTTTGGAAGTATCCGCTTCCAGGTAATCAACCTCAGTTGGCCGGTAATAACGAGGATCAATGCGCACATAATCATGCCAGTCCAAATCCACGTATCCAAAGGCTTCATCGAGAAATTCATCAATCTTATGGGCTTCGCCCGTCCCTACGACATAATCTTCCGCCTTGTCCTGCTGGAGCATCTGGTGCATGATCTCCACATATTCCGGCGCGTATCCCCAGTCCCGGCGGGACTCAAGGTTGCCCAGGTACAGGTATTTCTGTTCGCCAGCCATAATATTGGCCAATGCACGCGTAATCTTGCGGGTCACGAAGGTTTCACCTCGGCGGGGCGACTCGTGATTGAACAGGATGCCATTGACAGCAAACATCCCGTAACCCTCCCGGTAATTATGGGCCATCCAGTAAGCGTATAACTTGGCAGCCGCATAGGG
>JBMCLF010000134.1:0-5153 GCA_048615215.1 Candidatus Brevefilum sp. | reverse complement strand
CGCGTGAATTGATCGTAAAATCTGAAGATTATCAGGGCGTCAAGAAGACCATTTACCCCCCGCGTGGGACCATTTATGATCGTTCCGGTTATATCCTGGCGACCAACCAAATCGGGTATGAACTGGGAATCGACCTGAAATTTGTCTCAGATCCTGAATCGATCGCTTTCGCAGCAGCCAGCCTGCTGGACGACCAGGAATATCAAGACGTATACGAAATGGCCAGCACAGAAAAACGAGAGCCAGAAAACCGCTATTTTGTGCTGTCGAGCTACGTCAGTAAAGAAAAAATCCAGGAACTGGAACAACTAGAAGAAACTTACGCTTCCCGACGTTCAGAATCCCGTTCAACAAAACCCAATCTTAACGGGCTGGTCTGGACGCCAATGCAGCTGCGCGCCTATCCTGAGGGTTCGCTGGCTGCCAATGTGCTCGGTTTTTATAATTACTTCTCACGGAATACCGCACAGGGTGTTTACGGGGTTGAAGAGACGTATAACCGGATGCTGACAGGCAAGCCAGAAAACATCTATATGCCCAACGACCCCTACCTTGTAGAAGCCCTTCCAGACATCAACCCTGGCGCCAGCCTTGTGCTGACCATCGATCGAGAAATTCAGAAGATGCTTGAAGATACCCTGCAAGAGGCGGTTGATTGGTCCGGTGCGGAAGGTGGTACAATCATCGTTTCTGACCCGGAGACCGGGGAGGTACTCGGAATGGCCAGTACGCCGTTCTTTGATCCCAACAAATACTGGGAATATGAAGAGACCTTTCCTGGGATTACCCCCTATAACCGGGCTGTAGGCACTGCTTACGAACCCGGCTCTGTGTTCAAGGTGATCACCATGGCCGCAGCCCTGGACAGCGGCGTGGCAGAACCGACCACAACCTACAATGATACAACGGGTGTTTACTGGGTAGATGGCAGCTGGCCAATTTACAACTGGAATGGCGGCGCATGGGGAGAACAGACTATGACCGGCTGCATGCAGCATTCCCTGAATGTGTGTCTGGCCCATGTGGCAAACGATCTTTTGAAAGAAGATCTGTTCTATCACTATCTGCAGGCTTTTGGGTTTGGACGCAGAACCGGCATTGACCTGTCAAGCGAGGCAAACTACCCCTTACGCCTGCCCAATAACAACCAGTGGGTCAGTCTCGATTTGGCGACGAACTCTTTCGGCCAGGGCATCGCTATCACACCAATCCAGATGGTCACAGCCGTTTCGGCGATAGCAAATGATGGCAAGATGATGACCCCTCACGTTGTCCGCAGTGTGGTGGACCGAGGCCAGCAATACAACGTCAACCCGCAGGTGATCAATACTCCGATCTCGGCTGAAACCGCCGAAGAGATCACAAAGATGCTCAAAATCGCCCTTGAAGAAGAAGCATCAACAGCCGTGGTGGAGGGCTACAGCCTCGCCGGAAAAACCGGCACGGGTGAAATCCCCACTGAACTTGGTTACACCAGTGAGTTGACCAACACATCTTTTGTCGGTTGGGGGCCGACAGAGGACCCAAAATTTGTCGTTTATGTTTGGCTTGAGAAGCCGACCATTTCAAAATGGGGTTCAGAAGTTGCGGCCCCAGTATTTAAAGATGTCGTTGAACAACTGGTGGTTTTAATGCGAATCCCGCCAGATCAGGTTCGTTTGAGCATGAACAAGGAGTAAACACAAAGGTGCTTTCGCTGCAAACCGTCATTTCTGCCTTGAGCGATCACAAGATTTCACCGCTGGATGTGCGTATCAGCAGTGTGGTGATCGATTCGCGCCAGGCAATCGAAGGCAGTCTGTTCATTGCACTACCCGGAGAACGGGTTGATGGACACGATTTTGTGCAGGCTGCCTTCGACAATGGCGCCGTTTTGGCGCTGGTTGAGAAAGAAATGCCCGATTCACTGAATACGCTTGACCTCCGGGAAGAATATTTCCCGCCGGAAGAGCTTGCAATTTCTACACCGCTTTGCCTGCGAGTTGAGAACACCCTTTCTGCCTTACAGCAAATTGCTGCCTATTGGCGCCGCCAGCATGACATCAAAGTGGTCGGGATCACCGGCAGCGTGGGAAAGACTTCCACAAAAGAGCTGACCGCCTCCCTGCTTTCCCAGAAATTCACTGTTCTGAAGAACCCTGGCAACCGGAACAATGAAATCGGACTGCCGCTGACCTTACTGGAACTGGACCCGCACCATGAGGTGGCGGTGCTTGAGATGGGTTTCTACGTGCCCGGTGAAATTCGCACTTTGTGCGAAATCGCTCAACCTCAAATCGGTGTGGTCTCCAATATCGGTACGGTTCACGCAGAGCGGGCTGGTTCACAGGAGACCATTGCCAGAGGAAAGGCCGAACTGGTGGAGTCGCTTCCTGAGGGGCCTGAAGGGGTGGCTATCCTCAATATGGATGATCCCTGGGTACGTTGGATGGCCAATAAAACGAAAGCCGATGTATTTTCTTACTCCGTCATTGAAGGGGCCAAACTCACCGCCAGCAGCATTCGATCATTGGGTTTAGAGGGAATCGCCTGCAACCTGACCTATCAGGGCAAGGAGTATCAGGTCCGATCCCCCCTGCTAGGAGAGTTCTCAGCCTACACCATACTGAGAGCTGTTGCCGTGGCGCTGGTGATGGGGATGAGCTGGGAACAAATCGTTGAAGGGTTATCTGTCAGCAGGGTTGACCTGCGGATGCGCCCATTTGCGCTGCCCAATAAAGCCACCCTTTTGGATGACACTTATAACGCCTCTCCAGCGTCCACTTTGGCTGCGCTCAAGCTTCTGAAGGGTTTGCAGGGACGCCGCGTCGCCATCCTTGGTGACATGCTCGAATTGGGCCAGTATGAAGAGCAAGGGCACAATTCTGTGGGGGCCTTTGCCACCGAAGCCGCCGATGTGTTAGTATTGGTCGGCGATCGGTCCAAAAAGACGGCGGAGGCCGCAATGGATAAGGGCTTTTCTAAAGAAAAACTCCACTGGTTTCCAAATTCGGAGGCTGCTGCGAATCCCGCTGCTGAAATAGTTCAAGAAGGAGATGTCGTTCTGATTAAAGGTTCCAACAGTATGCGCATGGACAGGATCATCGCAAGATTGGAGAAAAACCCATGATGGAGAACACCTCGGTCGCCATTGCCATCAGCGGCCTCAGTTTCATCATGACCATCATCTGGGGAGAGCCAATGATTCGCCTGCTTAAAGCCTGGCGCATTGGCAAGATCGTGCGCGAAGACGGCCCGGATCAGCACACCATCAAAACCGGCACGCCCACCATGGGCGGCTTCATGATCCTGATCCCGGTTACGCTGCTGACGATCCTCTTCAATGCCGTTTCCATTTTTGGCTTTAACCTTTTGGGCCGTTCCGTGCTGCTTCCCCTCGTTACCATGTGGGCTTATGCCTTCCTCGGCATGATCGATGACTGGGAGGGCATCCGCGGCCCCCGACGCGGGCTGGGAATGCGCGCCCGGACAAAGTTTGCAATCCAGGTCGTCTTTGCCATTGCGATCGCATTCGCATTGCGGGACATACTGAAAGTGCCCCAGCTGATTTGGTTCACCTCGGAGGAAGTGATCAACCTCGGGCCGATCTATATTCCAATTGCAGTGTTCATTATTGTAGGCATGTCCAATGCCGTGAATTTTACAGATGGCCTGGATGGCCTGGCCGGATTGATTGCAGCAACAGCTTTTGCTGCCTTCGGCTTTGTGGCCGTGATCCAGGAACAACATTTTCTGGCGCGATTCTGCTTCTCTTTGGTGGGTGCACTGTTCGGCTTTCTCTGGTTCAATGTCCATCCTGCCCGCCTTTTTATGGGCGACACAGGTTCTTTGGCTCTCGGGGCAACATTAAGTGTGGTGGCATTGATGACCGGCCAATGGCTCATCATCCCCCTGATTGCCGTCATCCCGGTCAGCGAAGCATTGAGCGTTGTTATCCAGATCCTGTATTATCGAGCAACAAATGGAAAACGTTTCTTTAAAATGGCCCCCCTGCACCATCATTTTGAATTGTTGGGCTGGAGTGAAACTCAGGTGGTGCAGCGCTTTTGGCTGGTCAGCCTCGTCTTTACGATGTTGGGCATCGCTTTGATTTTGGTGGAGTAATTGATTTATGATTGAATGGAAGGACATGCAAGTGGTAATGATCGGCGCAGCCCGTCAGGGCGTAGCGCTTTCGCGTTACATGGCGCAGCATGGGGCTTCGGTCATTCTCAATGACCGCCGCCCTGAAGAAGAGCTGCAAGCTGTGCGTGAAGAACTTGCCGATTTCGATATTACCTGGGTAACCGGCTCTCATCCATCTTACATCCTTGATGATGCAGATCTGGTCTGCCTTTCCGGCGGCATCCCGCTCGATCTGCCGCTCGTACAGGAGGCCATCCGCCGGAACATCCCACTTTCCAACGATTCGCAAATTTTCCTCGATCAGGCTCCCTGTCCGGTGATTGGCATCACCGGATCCTCGGGTAAAACCACAACCACCGCATTGGTGGGAGAGATCGCCCGGCAGCACTATGCTCTAAGAAAACCTGATAACAAAGTATGGGTTGGTGGAAACATTGGCAACCCTTTGATCCAGCATCTGGATGAAATAAAGTCTGGAGACCTGGCAGTCATAGAACTATCCAGCTTCCAGCTTGAAATCATGACCACCTCCCCGCAAATTGCCGCTGTTCTGAACCTGACACCGAACCACCTGGACAGACACAAATCAATGTCAGCGTATATCTCGGCCAAATCGCACATCTTGACCTACCAGTCTCCAGAGGACGTTGCTGTGATGAACCGGGACGATCCCAATGTGCGCGAGCTGTACCCGGAAATAGAAGGCAGGCGAATCACCTTCGGCTTGAAGCCGCCTTTCAACAAGCAGGATGCCACCTACTATAAACGCGGCAAATTGTATCTGCAGGCCAGCGGTCAGGTCGCCCGGATCATGAAAGCGGATTTGATCAATCTGCGAGGGACGCATAACCTGTATAACGTGCTGGCTGCTGTTGCGATTTCTGCAGCAGCGACCTTTTCGCTTCAGTCAATTTACGATGGGATTGTCGCTTTTACAGGGGTGCCTCACCGGCTGGAATTTGTCCGCAATTGGGGCGGTGCGGACTGGTTTAACGATTCAATTGCTACTTCGCCAGAACGCGCCATTG
>JBMCLF010000133.1:0-5184 GCA_048615215.1 Candidatus Brevefilum sp. | reverse complement strand
TCTGGTGTTTGATTCATTACAGCTTATAATTAAATTACAGATGATGTTCTATTCCAGCTAGCTTGCAACTTTTTGTCTCCTTTATCGTATATCAAGATAGAGGAGCAGCAAGGAGACTGCGTGACCGAACAAGAAACCTTATGGTTAAAGCAGGCGCGGCAAGGCAATGACAACGCCTTTGGATGCCTGGTGGAAGCCTATCAAAAACCTGTGTTCAGCCTGTGTTACCGCATGCTCGGTAACGGCCGTGACGCAGAAGATGCAGCTCAGGAGAGCTTTATCCGGGCATACCGCTTTCTGAATAAATACGATCCTGACCGTCCATTTGGCACCTGGCTGCTTTCTATCGCATCACATTACTGCATTGACCGAATGCGCAAACGACATTTACAAACGGTATCGACGGATGCACTGCCACCGGAGATCACCCCCGATCGCAATGCGCCCAATCCGGAAAAGGTCTTTCGTGATGAAGAAAAAGAACTGGCGATCCAGCGCTTGCTGAAAGATCTCAAACCGACCGATCGGGCTGCCATCATCCTGCGTTACTGGCACGAATATTCAGAAAAGGAAATTGCAGAGGCGTTGGGTTTGACCGTCAGTGCAGTTAAGAGCCGGCTGTATCGTTCCCGGCAATCGCTGGCCGATGCCTGGATCGAACATGAAAAAACATCCCCAATTGGGGAAAGGAGGCCCTATGAATCACCAGCCTTTTGAATCATGGATACTATCAAATGACCCTCTTCAACCTGAGGATACCAAAATATTGAATGAGCACTTGCAGACTTGCGAAGACTGCCGCCAGTTGTCTATGGCAATGGAAGGGATTCATCAGACCTTCAGTAACGCTCCCAACCCCATGCCAGCCCCAGGTTTCTCCCGACGCTGGCACGAACGACTGGCTGCCTACCGTCAAAGACGAGAACAGCAGCGGATGTGGCTCCTGCCCTTGGGAATGTTTGGTCTAGCCTCTCTATTGTCCCTGGCAGTCCTGGTTCTTGAAATAAGAAGGGTCAACTGGTTTTATGAGGTCAGCCAATTTATTGCCAATTTTAGCCTTTTAGCAGCCCGTGTTAATCATATCTGGGTTGTCCTCAAATCCATAATTGAAACTCTACCTATACTCGCCCCAATCATGTTTGTCTTTGGTGCGGGAAGTTTATCCGCAGCAGTTGCACTGATTGCGGCCTGGTTCAGTTCCATGGTCCAACTCTATCAACCTGTTGAGTGAGGAGAATGAGTAAATGAAAAAAATAAAGAACTTCGGAATAGTCCTGACGCTAATCATCATCCTTTCACTGATCTTTCCCATAGCGGTATCTGCAGCACCCATCGAGGACGACCGTACAGTCTTCGGGTCCAATTACACCCTGGAAAGCGGTCGCATCCTGGATGGCAATTTTACCGTTATCGGCGGTGTGGTCGATATTGAAAAGGATGCAGCCGTTAACGGCGATATGTTTGTGCTGGGCGGACTGGTATCGATTGACGGCACCGTTCGAGGCAACTTGACGGTTGTTGGCGGTACGGTGACGCTTGAGGATAACGCCGTGATAGAGGGCGATTTGATCTCACCTGCCAGTTATATTAATCGCAGGCAAGGCGCAGTGGTTGAAGGAAACCAGGTGGAAGGTTTGAATATCCCCTGGACAGAGATAGAACTGCCAATGTTCCACCGGTCCGGTCCGTTACCTATGCGCGGTATAAGAATTGTGCCCATCATCACCCATTTGGCTCGGGCGGCTGTCTTCACACTTGTTTTGCTTGGCCTGGCTGCTTTGATGCTGCTGGTGATGCCAGAGGCCACAGAAACCATGACACACGCCCTTTCTGTCAAACCCTGGGGGGTCTTAGGATTTGGTGCGCTCACGGCATTTGTAATGATCTTTGGCGGGATCATTTTGACGATCACAATCTGCTTTATCCCACTGGTGATCCTTGCCGGGCTAGTGGTTGCCCTCGCCGTACTTGCTGGATGGCTTGCGCTGGGATATAAACTTGGAAAACGTGTGGCTTCCGGGATCTTTAAAACCGAGTGGCATCCGGTGCTTGCTGCAATCCTGGGCAACCTGGTGCTCTACCTGCTGGCCATGGGACTCGGTCTCATCCCGTGCCTCGGTGGGTTCCTGGTATTCGTGGCCATGCTTTTCGCTTTGGGGATGTCCGTTGTGACTCTATTTGGTGGAAAGCCCTACCCCCGCATCCCACAAGAACCGGTAGAAGCAGAAAAAGTAATCCTAAAAACAGGTGAAGAAGCAAAGAAAGCTGATGGCCTCCTTGTGGAAGAGGTAAAATCTGAACCGACGGTCATCGAACACCCTATTGAAGATCTTGACCTGGGAACACGCTCGACAAATATCCTCAAATCTGCCGGTCTGAACACTGTGGAAGACGTCCTTTCACGACTTGGAAAAGGAGATGACTCACTCCTGTCCATCGATGGCTTCGGGCCAAAATCCCTGAGCGACCTCAAACAAGCCTTGCGGGAAAACGGTTATCAAATTCTGTAAGGATTCGAGAATACAGCATGAAGATCAGCCAGATGGCAATCAGTCAACTGGCTGCTCTTCTCAGACATCATTATTCACGCAATAAAATTCACCCTGACCTACAGGAGGTCTGAATGAAGAAAGAAATCCTTTTTGCCTTCCTTGCCCTGGCCCTGGCCAGCTTTGCCTGCTCCGTACAGAACATTCAGATGGATACCATCGAAACACGGGAGGTCGATATTATGGAACCTCTCGGAAATACAGAAGAAACCCAAATCAAATTCCAGGTGACCGGCGGAAAGTTTAATCTTACGCCAACCGCCGACGATTTGGTGACCGGCAAAATTCTTTATAATGTCGAACAATGGGAACCGGAATTCACCCGCAGCAGCAATTTATTTGAGATCAAACAGGTAAATCCTTTCCGATTTTCCGGAATTCCCTCCGAAGATGTCGTCAACAATTGGGACCTTTCGCTGACCACACAAATTCCTCTTGATGTTTCCATTGAAGGCGGCGCCAGCGAAAACACCTTCGACTTAACTGGAATGCGCCTCACCAGCCTGCGAATTGTACAGGGTGCCAGTGATTCTACCATCCGCTTTGATGCCCCCAACCCGGTGAAAATGGAAACCTTCATATTCACCACCGGCGCTTCTTCTGCGGATCTTTTAGGCCTGGGGAATGCCAATTTTTCCGAGATGTCTATTTCATGCGGAGCAGGTAATTACACTTTCGATTTCAATGGAGATTTAGCTGGTGACAGCCTGGTAGAGGTCAAAGCGGGCGTCAGCAATATTTCGATTAACATTCCGGCAGGCACGAAAGCCGTGATCAACAATGAGGGTACCGTCAGCAATATTAATACCCGCGGCACCTGGCTTGTTACTGATGACACCTATTCAACCATGGCAGAAGGGCCAACCCTCACGATCAACCTCGATATGGCGGTGGGCAACGTAAACCTTGTTCATGAAGAATAATGCCAGAAGTAACATACCATCATGAGTTTTTTAAAAATGGACAGGCCATGGACCAATTATCAGGCTTTGTGGTATGAGATGATCAAATCAAGAAGGTAACTAGATGTCCAAACTTTTCAAGAAATTAAACTTGAAAGACCAGAATGCGATCCTGGCCCTCAATTCACCCGAATCCTTTTTATCAGAGCTGAATGAACTGGAAAACATCCGCATTTATAGCAATTTACAAAAGGTCAAATCGGTGGCATTTGTGATTGCATTTATCAAGTCAGCCGACGAAATCCAGAGATTGGCGGAACCCATTGCGGAAAAAGCACCTGGTGATGCAGTAATCTGGTTTGCCTATCCGAAAAAAACATCAAAGAAATTCAATGTGAGTATTAACCGCGATCAGGGCTGGGATGCCCTGGAGAAAGCTGGTTTCAAAGCCGTCCGCCAGGTGGCCATCGATCAGGATTGGTCAGCGATCAGGTTCAGAAGGAAGAATCTGGTCGGAAAATAAAAAGGATATCTGTCAGATCAAAACCCTGGAATAAATTGACAAATTCTACAGGATATGGTTTAATATAATTACTTGCTGGCCGGGTGCCCCCCTCACCCGGTCAGTGAGTATTTTTTTTTAAAATTGCGAAGATTTCCTAATCATCATTCCCCATAAAATGCTTTCACACCTATTGATAAATTTTTTCTCTGCGAATGTATTGATAGATACTCGGCAGCAGGTAATAACGATAAGCCCGATGTTCCCGTGCGCGCCGGCGAATCTGCTGCGCGGAGATCTCAAGTAGCGGTGCGGTTACAAAATTCAGCTTTTCATTAAGTTCGGGAAGCGCTTGCTTCAATTCTGTCAGGTCGAAATCGTCACCAGGGCGCCGCATGACCCCAATCCCATCAAGCAATCTCAGAAAATCGTGAGAACGATGCCAGTTTGGGAGATCCTGCAGGGAATCGCCGCCCATGAGGTAAATTAAGGCCTGATCAGGATATTTATCTTTGAGGATTTTCACTGTATCCACTGAATAATGCGGACCGGGCCGTTCAATATCTACGTGTGAAAGTCGAAAACCTGCATCCTCCTCCACCGCCAATTCAACCATTCTGAGGCGCTGGGGCAGCGGCGAAATATTCTTGCCCCGTTTATGAGGTGGATCGGGCGTCAGAACCCAGACTGTGCAGTCCAGTTCCAATTGATCCCTGGCTTCTGCGGCCAGGATCAGATGTCCGACGTGCGGCGGGTCAAAAGTCCCGCCAAAAATACCCAACCGTTTCTTTTCCATGTTTATTCCTGCCATTCAAGCGCATAATCGCCCACATAAACTGTATCACCTTCTTCAATCCCCGCTTCGCGAAGAGCTTCCTCCACGCCAATATTCTCCATCAACCGCTGGAAACGCCGAACCGATTCCCTGTGCTCCCAGTATGTCATCGCGGCAGCTCTTTCAATTGCCTCACCCTTCACCCGCCATCCATCCTCAACCTGCTGGATCTTGAAGGCTTTGGGGTCTTCTGCAGCGCGGTAAACCGGCATCTCTTCTTCGGTTGGTTCGGGCTCAGGCGCTTCTTCCAGCATGGCTGCTGCGCGCCACAACAGGGTTTGAACATTTTCATGTGTAACTGTAGAGATGGGAAGGACTTCATACCCAAGTTTTTCCAGTTCGGCTTTGATCTCCGGCCAGCGGTCCTGTACGGAAGGCAGATCCATCTTATTAAAT
>JBMCLF010000132.1:0-5269 GCA_048615215.1 Candidatus Brevefilum sp. | reverse complement strand
TCAGCGATTTCTACCAGGGTGGGAATGGCTTCATGCATTCCTAACCTTGCCAGGACTTCGATGTACAGTTTGGGGAGTTTTAAGTCCTGCTGATCTTCTTTCTCCATAAATTTCTTAAGTGCTTCCAATATAAATTCGCCGCAAGGGTAGTGCATCAACCAGCCACAGGCTCGGGTTGCAGCCAAATGGATCAGGTATTCGTCCGACTGCAGGTATTCCACCAGCCTGTCTTTGATCTTTTCAGGATCAATCCGGGCCAACGCGAGGATCGCAGCCTGGACAATGATCGGGTGGTTGTCCTCCAGGCAGGCTTCCACCTGATTAACTGCTTGCCGGGCTTCCAACAAACCCAATGAATTGACTGCTGCCGCGCAAACATAGTTGTTGGGATCATCAATTGCTGCGAGCAAGTGAGAAACGACTTCCGGTGCAGGCAGTTCCACTGAACGCCCAAGCGCCTCGGCTGATGCAGAACGCACAAAGCCATTGGGATCGTCCATCATGGACATTAAGACATCCGGCCGGGCCTTTAATTCCCCCAATCGTTTGGCCGCGTAAGACCGGTCTCTGGGGTTTCTGCTTTGGATTAGTTTGAGGCAGCGGTCAATTTCTTCTTGTTTTTCATTATTTCTTTTAAATTTTTCAACCATTATCTTATAAGTTTACCATTAACAATTTCTTGACGATATCTTAATTAAGGGGTGTTTTCGCCGGTACGCCCGTGCGGCGCGGATATTCTTCTGGCGTCTGAGCCACCTTATCCACCACCACAATGAAACGTTCCTCAACCACGCCCGGCAGCTCAACATGGATCAATTTATTTACCCGCCCGCCCAATACATGAATGGCTCGCTCTGCCGTTTGGGTTTCAGCAGGTGCCGACTCCCCCTTCATTGCCATCACGATCCCGTTGCGATGCACCAACGGCAGCAGGTACTCCATCAGGATGGGCATGCGCGCCACTGCTCGTGCCACAGCCAGGTCGTAGGATTGGCGGTGGTCCTGATCCTGCCCAACCACCTCCGCTCGCTTTCTGAGTACCTCGACTCCTTCCATTTCCAGGCGTTCAATCATGTGCCGGCAAAAATCCGCTTTTTTATGGACACTTTCCACCAGAGTCACCTTAGTATCGGGCCAGATCAATTTCAGCACCAATCCCGGAAATCCTGCACCCGTGCCAACATCAATCAGCCGGCTTGGCGGTGCGTGGCGCTCCCAGGCCAGCAGAACCGTCAGTGAATCCAGAAAGTGCTTCACACGTACCCCTTCTGCATCCCGGATGGCCGTCAGGCTGATCCGCTCGTTCCATTTCAGCAGTTCAATCTCATAGGTCTTCAGCGCCGCAATTTGTTCGCGGGTGAGCTGTCGGCCAATCAGCGATTGTACTGTGTCTGTAAAGGATTTAATTTCCAAAATTTATCCCAATCTCCATTGAGTTGGCTCTCGCTTTTCTAAGCTAATTATATTCATAAAACTTTCGACCTTTAAGTAACCACCTTATCGTGGACATCTTCAACTTTCAGATGCATGCAGTGCGCTTAAAACAAAGAGATTCTTAGTATTCTCAAAGAATGCTTGAATAGCTGTGAACTGAGAACTTCTTCAGGTTAGCGTAGAACCCTTTATCGGTGAGGAACCAGGCTGAAGCTCTCGTGCCAAACAAGATAGAAATTTTTTAGAAAGATGGTCTTACTTCTGGTTGCGAGATTTATTCAATTCCCACTGGATGGCCCAAATCGCCAACGGACGCATATAGGCAATAGCACGCACGCTCTCATGCGCACTCAGGGCCTCTGGCGTTTGGAACCACAAACCGTAATCCTCATAGACCATGTTATAAATGCCTCTGGCAGTTTGGAAGGCTTCTTCATTCAGCCCTGCCTGCAGCATGGCGGCCGCCACGGCAAAGGTCGTGCCGGTCCAGATCTCCGTGGATTGCAATCCAGTTTTATCCAGTGAGCCGTCAGGCCGCATCCCATTCATGGCGCCCAGGCGCCCTTCCTCATAGCTCATCACATTAAAATCGAAGACCTTTTTAAGTGCGGATCGGGCATGGCCTGCAGGCACCACGCCGCCCAGACCGCAGGCGAGGCTGTACCAATGCCCGGCCAGCTGATCAGCCATAATGCTGTCATGATGTTTGCTGCCGCTGGCTTCATAGTCATAATATTCACCGTTCCACAATTTGTCCTCATATACTTTCTGAGCGCGCTCAAATCGTTCTTTGTATTCCTCAGCAAGGTTGGGCATAATCATCTCCCGCGCCAGGACTGCCCCAGCCTGCAAACAGGCCAGCCACAGGCCGCCGGTATAGGCGGTGACCCCTTTGGCAGACCAGACGTCATAGGTTTGGTCTGGGAAGCCCTCGTTTTCGATCATGCCATCCTTATTCTTGTCGAAACGATCCATAAATTCAATCGCGGCCTGAACTGAGGGCCAAACCTCTTCCAGAAAGGCCCGATCCTCTGTCATGAAATAATCCCGAGCCACCTGCAAAACAAACTTGGGATTGAGGTCCTTCCAGCGCGAAACGTCCTGAGCATTATAAGCGTTGATCTTCATCCAGGGATCTTCCAGCGGTGATCCCAGGTCATGGGGGATCACATCCTGCACCTTGCGGGGGGCTCTGTCACCGGAAAAGAAATAGGTAAAGACCTCATCATCCACCAGCTTGAGCGAATGTGCATAATCCCTCTGCAGGCTCAACTCCAGTTCGGGCCATAACATGGCCAATGCGAATGACGCCGAAAAATGCACGTCATAGGTGTTGAACATGCGGTATTCATGAGATTCCAGATAGGCAAAATGCCCGATCTCAGGCTCCGGCAGGGGATCCTTGCTTGTATCATAAGCGCCTTCTCTGCCAGCGGTCCAGATCGTCCCACCATCGACCAAGTAGTAGGTTTCATTGAAAAGCATCTGGCGATACCATAGCGGCAGGCTTTCATCTTGCAGAATCGGGGTCTGCCATTCATCAATCGCCTTTTCCCAGGCAGGATATTGTGTCATGGCTTCCTTCAACAGAGCTGGCACAGCATCCCCTGCATGGCTGAAGAACTTAGTATATCTCCGGTACCAGGCCGTGCCTTCAGGAAAACGCATCAATGGCATATCCCAAACCAGAGAGAATACCACCTGGCTAGTCTCACCCGGAGGTACATGAAAGCGTGCGCATACCGCACCACCAATAGCTTCACCAGCAGAGGAGGTGGTGTCATCCGCAAGGTCTGGCAATCGGCCATCCTCAACGAAATGCTCCCACACATCGGCACCGCCAGCATTTGTTTTGAAGCGCGTGAGGTAAGAAACATCCACGTCCTCAGTCTTTAAAGCCCCGATCCCGAAAGAGAGTTGATCCTCGTAATTAATCTGGTCGGAAAGGCGCTGGCCTTCTTCCAATGGCGCCGGGTGCCGGTGAATATGGCGCAGTTCAACGCCCACCACCTCAGCCCCATCAACAGCTTCCCTGATGAGATGGTTGCTATGCCCACCGGCAGTGTCGTTTTCACCTCCGACTCCATTCTGAAAGGTGAACATCAGTGACACCTCCGCCTCACCTTCGCCTGTGTTCTCGATTTCCCAAACAAAGGTGCTCATTGGATAACTGGAGTCTTTGTAGTTATGCGGTATCACGGGCGAAATCTGCCGGGAGGAAAGGTTGATCCCTGTTACGGGCGACTCATAATCGTGCCAGGCGCGTGGAAACAAAGCCCGGTAAGCGACCTGGCCTTCCTCCAACCCCCATCGCCAATCGCCCAGCCCCTTACCCTCTGGGGGACGGGGATTGAGCACCACAGCCTCAGGTTTGCTTCCCCCTCTTGAAACCCGCACCGAAAATTGATCCGCATCCACCCGTCCGTAGGTGTAATCGCCGGGCTTTAGGGCCCACCGGTTGAAATCTCCATAGCAGCCGCGCGTGATGGACCCGCCACCCAGGCCGCCCAACGGAACGCCCTTATCAGGCTCAACCGGGAACCCCCCGCGCACCAGGTCAAACATTGGGCGGCGCCCTTTACGCCTCTGCTCGCGCGTCCAGCGGTTAATGCGCCAGACCGCCGGCAGCATGTCCCATAGAAACTTGGGCGTGATCCTCATCTGTTTGGGCTGCCGGTTGATCTCTTGGGATAAAGGCCGCTCCCAGGCCAGTGATTTTGTGTTGGTTTGCATCACACCTCCATGTCCTGGACAATTCTCAGATTGAATTCACTTTTAATTTTTTAGTGCAAGGATTTCACTCGATATGATTATAATCGGACTTTACTTCTCCAAACCAAGGATCTCCGTTAGCATCGCCAAAAACCGTTCCCGGTCACCATCGAAGGCAAAAAGGCAATTCTTATCTTCGGTATAAAATCGGGGGTCAATCACAGTCTGTCCCTCGCCAATGCCGCTGAATCCGATTTCACAATGTACCTCTCGGACATCTTTTAATACCGAGCCATCAATCACATAACACACGGCCAGGGCGTCATGCACCGCGGCGGCATCGGCAATCTCCAAAGGCTGGAAAGCGTTATGCATGATGATGCGCTGCTCGATCAATTCCGCTGCAAAACCGCTGGCTTTGGTGTTAATTTCCCGGAAAAGGTCACAATCTGCCTGAGACACACAGGCTTTGTGGGTCGCGTCCAGGGGGACGAAGATCACCTCTGCCCCACTGTCCAGCACCCGCTGCGCCGCCTCTGGGTCATACCAAATATTGAATTCCGCAGTGGAAGTGGCATTGGTCACCTGATATCCGCCTCCCATAACAACGATCTTTTTGACCTTTTTAACAATGGTGGGATCGAGCATAAAGGCTACGGCTAAATTGGTCAGCGGACCCACTGCGACCAGGGTGACCGGGCTCTCAGCCTGGCGTAAATAATCAACATAAAATACTGACGCAGGGCGTTCTCCTTCCTGAATCTCTGCCGGCGGCAGGTCCAGATAATCCGCATGCATCTGCACTTCTTTCCCATCCACTTTGAGTGTCAATCCTGGCACCTTTTTGGGTCTTCGGTTTTCACGAAGACATTTCACCAGCGGTTCTGCACAACCCCGGTAAACCGGAACATCTGAATCCAAATGCTGTACCACCCTGAGGGTGTTTTCTGTCGTCTTATCAATGTCTTTGTTCCCTGCTACGGAACAAACTGCCTCTAGTTGGATATCGGGCGAGAGGATCGCTGTCATAATCGCCACCGCATCATCCGAGCCTGTATCAACGTCCAAAATAATTTTTTCTACCATTACTCCTCCTGAACTAAAGATTAAAAAAGATATAAAA
>JBMCLF010000131.1:0-5292 GCA_048615215.1 Candidatus Brevefilum sp. | reverse complement strand
CAAACAGGTCTTCGTAAAGATAAAGGCAGGGGACTTTGTACAAATCAGTAACGTACTTGTGTTTGTTGTTCTCCTCCCCATCACTGGTGTCCACCACCACAGTGTCGTTGTGCACACCCACCAGGTCATCATATCCCATATTGCGCAAAGCCCGGATCACCCCTTCAAGCTGCCAGGGGGTGGTGGAACAGGCCGGGTACCAGGTCTGCCATGAGATGTTGATCTTAAGACCGGTCTGGAAGTCCTTGGGCAGGGCTTTTTCCACCTCAGCCAGCTCCATCAGGCGTTCGATATCATCCAAAACGGTCTCAGGTTGTGTTTTCAGGACAGCGACTTTGCCTTTGCCGGGAAAATCGGGCATAGGATAACCTCCATAATCTTCGTTGAATGGTTCTATAATTATACTCGTAGAGCACTTTAGTTTGGGGTTGAGCCCCACATTAATGGATTGAAGATGGAAGACAGAAAAAAACTTAACAGGATTCTCAAAGGCAATAACCTGGGAGGCTGGCAATATCACGAGCGTGTCGGTTCGACCAATGACCTGGCCCTGGCATGGGCCAAAGAAAACGCGCCAGACTGGGCGCTGGTATTGGCCGATGAACAAACTTCGGGACGGGGGCGTGCCGGTCGAAAATGGGTGACCCAACCTGGTTCAGCGCTCGCCATGAGCCTGGTCCTGCGGCCCAGTCAGGCGGAAAAGATGCACCTGGCGCGTTTTACCGCCTTTGCCGCACTGGGACTGATCCGCGCATTGGCACGTTTTGGATTGCGGGCAGAGCTCAAATGGCCTAACGACGTCCTGCTGGGTGGACGGAAAGTTGCCGGCGTGCTGGTGGAAGCGGACTGGCAGGGACCACGGCTGGAAGCGCTGGTCGTTGGGTTGGGTGTGAATGTTCTGCCAGGTTCGGTTCCCAACGAGGATCGGCTAAGGTATCCAGCGATTTCTGTACAAGAGATGTATGAGGGCCTGATGGACCGCCTGGAATTACTAGACGGCATCCTGCAGGAGTTGAAAACACTGCGGAAACATCTGCTCAGCCAGGAATTTATGGCAGCCTGGAACGAGGCCCTTGCTTTTCGTGAGGAATGGGTCTGGTTTCGCTCACCTGGCGGAGAGCCGCACCTGGTCAGGATTTTAGGGGTGGGCTTGGAAGGTGAATTGCTCCTGGAGAGGGCGGATGGTGAAGAATATTCGACTTTGGCGGGTGAGATCGTGATGGCCTATAATTAACATGGATACAATGTTGTCTTTTTTTCAAGGAAGTTTCACATGAATGACCAGGAAAATTCAGATCAAATTGAGCGGGACCCGCAGGCGCCAAAATTTATGCGCCCGCAGCGCCCTGTGCTGGATGAGCCCCTGGAAGAGGAAGAGCCCCGGGTCCCCTCCAAAGAACAATCCGTCGCGAAAGAAGAAGTTGAGTCTGAAAGCCCCTCACGAGATGTTACGGTGATAGCTCAGTCAGAATTCGAACCACCCAGGCAGGCTGAGCATGTTGATAGCGAAAAGCAACCTGAAAAAGCGGATGTTTATTCACCTTACTTCCCGCGTGGAATCTACGAAGATGCCAAAACGGTGGAAGCATACTATGGCCGGGGAGAGACCACGAGAAGGCCCAGACATTCACCCAAGCCAAAAGTGACAGAGGAAGATGTCACAAAAAGGAACATGTCTCACTGGCTGGTGTTGATTTTTGCATTCCTGATGATCCTTGTGCTGCTTTTCCTGACGCTAACCGAAGGCATTCCTGCAGGCTTCTTCTGAAACCCTCTCATTCTGAAAACCTGATACCGCGCATGAAGAATCAGATAGTCAAAACCCTTTCAATGAAAAAAGCACATAAATAAAAAGACCATCCATGAGGTCACACTATCTGTATCTCAAGTTGCCATAAACATCATGCACCACTGCTCCGGTAAAAAATGATGTTTTAGAAAGCTAGAATCGTTTTAAACAATACTGGCATTTAAATTTAAAGACGCCCGGCCAGGGCGTCTCTGGGTTTATTTTCTTTTGAGGAATCTTGAATTTATTCCGGAATACGCGCCATTGCGGCCACGGAATCGCCTTTTCCAAGGTCCATAATCGTTACACCTCGTGTGGCCCGGCCCTGGATGGAGATATCGGACACTTGCATGCGGATCACGATCCCGTGGCTTGAGATAAGCGTGATCTCATCCTTTTCTTGCACAATGCGCGCTTCGGCAATTTTTCCGACTGTCTTGACCGCCCGTTTATCAATGGTGGCAATGCCCATCGTGGCGCGGCCTTTGGGGGAATACTCCATGAGCGGGGTGCGTTTGCCAAAGCCTTTTTCTGTCACCACCAGCAAATCACCGCCTGATTCGACCACTTCCAGCGCAGCCATCCGATCACCCGGGCGCATGCGAATACCAATCACACCCATAGCCTGACGCCCCATGGCGCGGATTTCTGTCTCAGCGAAACGCAGGGTTTAACCGTTGCCATTGTGCAGTAGTTGGCATCTCCAAAGTCGACCACCGGCACCACGGCAGTAACCCTCTCATCTGGGGCGATGTTGATCACGTTGACAATTGAAATGCCGCGGCCCGTTCGGCGCTCATCGGGAAGCTGCCAGACCTTCTCGGAATAGACTTTGCCTTTATCGGAGAAAAAGAGCAGGGTGCTGAGGGTATGGGTGCGCAGGAAAAATTCGACTTCATCCTCATCGCGCATGGATTGCCCGATCACGCCGCGCCCACCGCGTCCCTGAGAACGATAAGTGCTTTCGGAAACGCGTTTGATGTATCCTTTACGGGTCAGGCTGACCAGCACATCTTCCTGCTTCACCAATGCTTCAGCGGAAAGGTCGCTGCTTGCGTCGGGAGAGATCACAGTGCGGCGTTCATCGCCAAAGTTCTCAGCCATCTCGTTCAGGTCTTCGCGGATGATCTCCAATATCTTCTTGGGATGCGCCAGGAGGTCTTCCAGATATTCGATCTCTTCCATCACCTCTTTATGCTCATCCATGATCTTCTGCCGCTCGAGTGCGGCCAACCGTCGGAGCTGCATGTCAAGGATCGCCTGGGCCTGAATTTCACTCAGGTCAAAGCGGGATATCAGATTTTCTTTAGCAATGTCGGCATCTTCGGATTCCCGGATGGTTTGGATCACATCATCCAGATTAGCCAATGCAATCAGCAAGCCTTCCAGGATATGCGCTCGATGTTTGGCTTTGTCCAGGTTGTACTGGGTGCGGCGGGTGATGACATCCTGCCGGTGTTCCAGGTAGAACTGCAGCGCTCGTTTGAGAGTCAGCAGGCGGGGTTCGCCTTTGACCAGCGCCAGAATCTGCGCGCCGAAGGTGGATTGCAGGGGTGTGTATTTGTAAAGCTGGTTCAGCACACTTTTGGGTTGTGCACCCCGTTTGAGTTCCACAACGATGCGCATACCGTTGCGGTCAGATTCGTCTCGCAGGTCAGAGACGGAGTCCAGCCGGTCTTCCCGTGCAAGTTCGGCGATGCGTTCAATCAGGGTGGTTTTATTGAGCTGGTAAGGGATCTCGGTGATGGTGATCACAAATTTACCGCCCCGTTTTTCTTCGATGGTAGCGGTGCCGCGCATGACGATTCGTCCGCGGCCAGTGCTGTAGGCCTGGCGGATGCCTTCATCGCCAACGATCATACCGCCGGTGGGGAAGTCGGGGCCTGGCAGGTATTCCATCAGCGTTTCAACGCTGACTTCGTCCATCTCATCATAACGGTCGATCAGGTGGTTCAATGCTGCCACAAGCTCGCGCAGGTTGTGGGGCGGGACGTTGGTCGCCATGCCTACTGCGATGCCCGAAGAACCGTTCATCAACAGGTTGGGCAGGCGGGCGGGGAGCACTTCAGGCTCTTCCAGAGACCCATCAAAGTTTTCGATGAAGTCCACCGTTTCTTTGTTAAGGTCAACAAGCATTTCTTCAGCCAGTTTTGAAAGACGCGCCTCAGTGTAACGCATAGCTGCGGGGGAGTCGCCATCAATAGAGCCAAAGTTGCCCTGGCCATCCACCATTAAGTAACGTAAAGAAAAGTCCTGTGCCATACGCGCCATGGCATCATACACAGCAGCGTCGCCGTGGGGATGGTATTTTCCCAAAACTTCTCCGACAATCCGGGCAGATTTTCTGTGCGGTGAGTTAGCGCGGATGCCCATATCCCGCATGGCATAGAGAATCCTGCGGTGCACAGGTTTCAGCCCGTCACGAACATCCGGCAGTGCACGGGCGACGATTACGCTCATAGCGTAATCGAGGTAAGACTCACGCATTTCATTATCAATGTCAACTTGCTGTACGATTCCGATTTCCGTCATTAATATTTATCCTTGATGAAAAAAATGCTGTTTTTCCATTAAATAAACACCTCCGGGATGCTGCCAAAGGAGGTGAGTGGAAGTTACGGCATAACCAATATATTATACCCCAGGAAGCCTTTTTTGTGACTTTTTAGAGTGTTTTTTATCCTGATTTAAATGAAACAAGAATCAAATACTGCGTGAGATTCGCGATTGAGGCTGGGGATAACTGCAATTGCCGCAGAAGATTGTGCATCTGCTATAATTAGGCGCGAATTGGCTTATAATTGAGCCTATACATCAGATCAATGGATGGATTGGATCAAGCTTATGACATACGTTAAAAGACATTATTGGACTTCTTTGTTGGTTTTACTGGTCGTGCTAGGCACAACCCTAAGCGCTTGTTCGGGTGGGCCATATGATGGGGCAATCGCTTACCAGCGTGTGGTCAATGAAAGCAGTCAGATTTATGTGATGGACCCGGAAGGCGAAACCAGAACCTTGATCGCAGGAGGCACCGGCTGGTACTTTATGCCAAGCTGGTCACAGGATGGGGAACGCGTGGCGTATTATTATTTCAATCCGACCACACAAATGACGACGGTATACGCCGTTGACCTGACGCAGACGGAACTGGAACCGGTTCTCCTGACAGATACGGGAACATATGATATTGAATTTGGTTCCCTTAAGTGGTCTCCGGATGACAAAACCATCCTGTTTTACACGATTGATACGCTGGATATTGCAGATATCTACAAGCTTGATACAGACACTGGCGTTGTCGAAGATGTTTTCACAGAGACAGTGTACGACGACCTTGCGCCAGATTGGTCCCCGGATGGGACCCAGTTTGTGTTTGCCTCAAACCGGCCGAATAAGGACGATCCCCTTTATGATCTATACCTCGCCGACCCCAACGGTGAGAATCTTGTAAAGCTGACGGATAATAACGATTTGGGCTGGATCGATACGCTTCCGGCCTG
>JBMCLF010000130.1:0-5313 GCA_048615215.1 Candidatus Brevefilum sp. | reverse complement strand
CCCCAAGAGAAAAAGGCCGGCACGATTAATGGGTACCACGTTCCCACCCACCCGATTTGAAGGAACACAAAATAGGTCGGGATCAGGGTGACTGCCCCCGGAAGAATCACAGTAGACATCATCAGCATAAAGAGGATGTTCTTGCCAGGAATGCGAAACCGGGCGAACCCATAAGCGACCAGCGCAGAGGAGAACACTGCGCCAAATGTCGTAATGCCTGCATATTTGAGCGTATTACCTAACAACCTTGGGAAATTGATCGTATCCCACGCTCTTCTGAAATTCTGCCATTGGGGGGCAAATTCCCAGGTACGCTCCAGCGATCGCCAGGCACCTTCCCAGGTGATTAGTCCAGCCTCCGGGTTATTTGGATCAATGAACTGGCTCTCCTGTCTTCCTTTAACAACCAGAGCCAGGTTTTCCATCTCACCATCTATCGGCACTTGATAGATCTCGTAGGTCTCACCCTCATATTCTATAGAAGCCGGGCTTCCCGGCCACCAGGGTGCACCGATCTCGCTGAGCTGCCCTTCGGTTTTAATAGCCGTCACAAGACCATACACCATCGGAACGAGGAAAAGTGCTAAGATTGCCAGCGTGAATCCCGTTGTCAAAATGTCAGAGAGGCGATTGCTAATTCTCTTAGGAATTGGTTTCCGTTTCGGTAAGCTTTTTTGTGTCATGCTCCCTCTTCCGCTGCGTAATGAACCCAATATTTTGCCGTGCCAAATAAAATGATCGTAAGGATAAGTGCGACGATAAACATCAACCAGGCCAGGGTGGCACCATAGCCCATATTAAAAAACGAGAAGGACTGTTTGTAAAAATACACCATATAAAAACGCGTTTTCCCTTCCGGGAAACCGGTGCCGCCGTTCAACACAAAAGGCGCTAAAAAATATTGCAATGAGCCAATCACACCCAAAACAAGCTGATAGAAAATTACCGGTGTGATTAGCGGGAGAGTGATCTTAAATAAGCGCTGAATGAAGTTTGCGCCATCAATTTCTGCAGCTTCATAGTATTCGGTTGGCACACCCTGCAATGACGCAAGGAAGATAATCATCGCATTCCCCACACCCCATAAGCCAAACATGGTATAGGCGAAGTACACCAACTGAGGGTCGGCCAACCAGCGGATACCCTGTGTGCCGGTGGCGGTGATCCCTGTCAACCTTTCGATAAAAACATTAATCCAGCCCGTATGTTCATTTAAGACGCCATTCCAAATCAGCACGGTGGCCACCAGCGGGATCATGGAAGGAAAATAGAACAGGGTCCGATATAAGGTCTTTCCAATGACATGTTCTGAATTCAGCAAGATCGCCAGGAACAAGGCAAAACCCAAACCGATCGGTAAAGAGATTGCCGCGAAATGCAGAGTCCGTGTAAATGAAAGCAAAACCTCTTTATCTCTCATAATCGCGCGAATCCAGTTTGCGAATCCGATATACACCGTTTCATCAGGGACAGCAGGATTGAACCGGAGTAGTGAAAAGATAAAGGAGGCAATCATTGGTAAAAAATAGAAAAGTAAAAACCCAATCATCCAGGGGCTGAGGAAAAACAGCCCCCAGCGGGTTTCCTTTTTTTGCAAACGTGTCCTCTTTTGTTTGCCCAGTTCCCCCCCCAATTTCATCCGCTTCTTCAAGGAATCTCTTACATCAAGTACTGTCATAGTATCACCTTTAATTTCTTTCAGCCTGGGCGCTGGACCCAGGCTGAAAGCTAAAGATTTAAATCTAATTACTCTTCTGCCGCATCAAAGATCGCCTGCAAATCCTCTAGCAGGGTTTCAATTTCTGCGTCCACATCGGCATCGGGTGTATTCGCAAGGAAATTCCAGAATTCGTTGTAGCGGTCTGTGGTCTCCAGGAAGGAGGGCATCCAGCTTTCATGGTTGGGGTTGTCAGGATATTCTGCACCAGCCAAAACCACGTCCCAGTTCAAATCCTTGTCCGGGAATGCGTATTCCCATTCCTCTTGCAATGAGAGGCGGGCGGGGATACCGCCATAAATCGTCAGCAGTGATGGGGCAACCTCAGGGCTGAGCATATAGGTCAGCACTTCAAAAGCCTCTTCAGGATTAGCGCTGCCCTTGGGGATACCGAAGGTGTCAGCATGCATCTTCGAGGTTACATTGCCTTCATAAGAAGGTGTTGGAGCAAAATCAAAGTCAAAGGAGCCATCCAAGGCCCAATCGGCAACGTACCAGGTGTGAATGTGGACCATACCCAAATTGCCAGACCCGAAGGGGCCGCCGCCGTGCTGCAAGAAGTCAGCACCACCGTAAGGGCCATTGGGGATGAACCAGTCATTCCACCAGCCGTCATAGGTCCATTTCCAGGCAGCTTCCCAAGGCTCGGGGATTTGAGCGGTCTCGCCGTCATCCGCGAGTAAGGAGCCAGCACCAAAGAAAGTGCCGATGCCGCGAGGATCCGTCCACTGGTTCATCCAGCCGAATTGAACGATATTTTCGGTGTCAAAACCATCCATGGTGGCGTCATTGCCATTAGCATCAACGGTCAGGATCATGGCTAGTTCTTTTAGGGTCTCCATGTTCCATTCAGATTCAGTGCCATCCTCCCAGACATAGGGATCACCATAGGCTGCAGGTGGGTAATTTAAGCCAGCTTCATCAAAGAGGTCTTTATTGTAAAGCACAAATGACGGGAAGATGCCGAAGGGAATACCCAATTGGCCCTCTTCCTGAATATTGTAGAAATCGACCATTTCCGGATCGAAGTCGCTCAGATCATAATCATTGGCGTCGATTAAGGGTTGCAGGTCCAACCACGCACCCTTGAATGTGTCGCGGCCGCGCACGCCAACAGGCCCAACGATATCGGGGGCGTTGCCAGCAGCGATCTGGGTGGCGAGGGTGTCAAAGGCAACTTCGTTGTCAACAATCTCCAGGACAAGTTCAATTTCATCCTGGGAAGCATTGAAGCCATCGACAACAGCCTGCTGCGGCTCAAAGGTGCCTTCATCGGAACCGGCACCAAGGCCCACAAACCAGCGAATCCGGGTCACGCCTTCGGGAACATCTTCCTCTTCAGGTTCTTCTTCAGGTTCTTCAACTTCAACGTCCTCCGGCACTTCGGCCTCGGGTTCATCGGGTTCCTGAAGTTCAGGAGCGTCAATTTCTGGCTCTTCAGTTTCCAATTCCGGAACCTCTGCCGGCTGGCACGCGGCCAGGAACATGCTGAAGATGAGCACAAAGCTCAAAACAAACAACAATCTTTTTTTCATCACATTTCTCCTTCGAATGTATTTAATAGGAAGTCGAACTTTTTCAAAACAGGTACGTATTGGACTTGCAGAAATTTCTTTGATCGATTTATTCCCTAAGCACCTCCTTTGAAGCCTTAATAATCCATAGTTAACGTAACTAAGAGAAAAAGCGGTAATTCTCTGTGGAAAAAACAAGTATTTTGGTATCGTTCCCAGTCATTGAGAAAAAAGGCTTGTGTACTCACCAAAACTAATCCTAATTCATCCATAAATCATGAGTTTTCCGCTTTGAAAACGATTCCAAACCAATTTTACCACCTGTTTTGCATGGTAAACAAAAGAACAATGATTGGGATCGGTTCCAACTCCATCTTACAGGATAGTTGGGGGTTTGTCAATATCATTTAAAGAAAAGATTAACAGTCTTAACATTAGAGTTTCAAGCGTTTGATCTTTCCTGATTTAGTCAAGTTAAAAAGACCTGCCCCAGTCCAGACCCAGCCCTACAGGCTATTACGACTTGCTTTATTTGAGATTGATTTTTTGTCAGGAAGGCGCCTGAGATATTTACAATGATACTATGAATTATGGAGACATCTCTTGGTCTTGGTATAAATCTGACAGACCCGGCGCTATACTGACCTGAAAAATTGTCATTACGATCTCTCCAAAGGAGAGTGGCGAAGTAACCGAAGCGATAGCGGAGTGGTATGCAATCCAAGTCTTTCATTGATATGGACAAAGTCCAGGCAAGATAGCATTGGAGAAATCTTACCTCTTTGTATATCCTTAAGGGCGAGAATGGGTGATTAGTGAGGTAAAAAATTGAATTGCTTGTAAACCGCTTCTTTGCAATAGCTCTACTGAAATTATCGACTTTTGACAAGAACCCGGTTGTCGTGTAAGATGAAGATGGCTTGTAGGACCTTTGTGTACTCACCAACTTAAGATTATTAATTCATCAGGCAATTGCCTCATTTTTCCGCGTTAACTGGATAAGTGATTGTGTGAAACGCGCTGGAAATTATTATATATGACAACGATTAAAGAAATTGCAAAACTTACCGGGGTCTCCCGCTCAACTGTATCACGAGTGATCAACAACGATCCCAATGTAAGCGACAAGACCCGGACATTAGTCCAGGAAATTATTGATCGGGTGGGTTACCAACCGAATCCTGTTGCTCGCAGCCTGATTTGTGGGCGCGCAAGAGTTTTAGGACTCGTGATCCCAATGAACTACAGCAGTTTGTTCACCGATCCATTTTTTGGCCTGCTCGCTCAGGGCATTTCTTCCACCTGTACAGCGAACAATTACACCTTGATGTTATGGCTAATCGAACCCGATTATGATAAACGAGCCAATAACAACATCATCAATAACCGATTGATTGATGGCATTATCGTCGCGTCGAACATGATCAATGACCCATTAATTGATGCTCTGGTCGAAAGAAAAGTTCCCCTGGTACAGATCGGGCGTAACAGGCGACAGGAAGTAAGCAGTGTTGATGCAGATAATATTCATGGCTCACTGATGGCGGTTAAGCACTTAATCAATGGCGGAAGGAGAAAGCTCGCCACGGTTACCGGCCATATGGATCTGTTCAGTTCCCGTGACCGCCTAGCAGGATTCAAACGCGGCCTGGAGGAAAATAACCTCCCCATCCTGGAAGAGCGGATTGCCTTTGGTGATTTTACGGAAAACGGAGGCTATTTACAAACCAAATCACTCCTCTCCAGGACGGATTTAGACGGTCTGTACATTGCCAGCGACATGATGGCATTTGGGGCCATTCGTGCCATTGAAGAAGAAGGATTGTGCATCCCGGATGATATCGCCCTGATCAGCTTTGACGATATCCCAGCGGCTGCCCGCCACCACCCTGCATTATCGACAATCCGTCAACCCATTCATCAAATGGGTGCAATCGCTGCCCAGACCTTGATCGACCAATTGGAGAATGACGATACAGCCACACCTCGCCGAATCATCCTCCCAACAGAACTTGTCCTGAGAGAAACGACACCCAAGTTAACGTCCACATCAACCTACGCCAATTATTAAATTATTAGAAT
>JBMCLF010000129.1:0-5353 GCA_048615215.1 Candidatus Brevefilum sp. | reverse complement strand
TTCCAGACCGTTTCAAGTTCTTTTCGGCTGCGGTCCCAATACGCAAATCCTTCAGAAGTGCCCAAAATCAACCCGCCAGTTTTCCGGAATCCGAAGCATCCAATTGAAGTCTCAAATTCAAAGCATTCAAAGTCGGTTAAGTCCTGATTGGAAATGTACAGTTTGCGCGCCTGGATATCCACCCAGTAAAGACATTTTTCCACCGGATGCCAGAGAGGGCCTTCGCCCAGTATGCATTGGCTTTGAAATAATGGTTCTGCATGCAAAGTTTTCATTTTCAGGCGTTCAATCGTGGTATCACGCAGATGAAGCCCAACGGTTCATCGCCCGTATTGATCACACGGTGCAGATCGCCGCCGGAAACAAAGACTGAAGCCAGGGGAGATAGATCAAACAATTCCTCTTCGATCTGTATCTGCGCTTCCCCATGCAATATCAGCATGCCATGTTCATGGTCATGAGTGTGAAAAAAGGTCTGTTCACCGGGCGGCACCTGAAAATAACGCATCACAAAGTTTGGTGCGCCATCTTCAGGACCAACCAGGATGTGTTTGATAATCCCTTGCACTTCTTCGGTGTTGATTATTTCTGGTTTGACGCCTTTCCAGCGAAAATCGTCCTTGGAGGGGTCACCTGAAAATTGGTGAATTGATGACATTGAATCTCCTTATTTGCTGATATTCTTGGAAGAATTATAATGCCACTTTTGTCGTTATCCTAAAAATTGAAATCATTTATAATCCAATTACATGAATAATTGAAGAAAGAAAAGAATGATTCATTCCGATTTGCCTTTTATTGATTTACACCGCCATCTGGATGGCAATGTCCGACTTGAAACAATCCTTGATTTGGGGGAACATCACCATCTACCGCTGCCTGCTGACAATTTGGAGGATCTCAGACCGCATATCCAGGTTACTGAACCACTAACAGATATCTTGGCCTATTTCAAGAAATTTGAATGGATGGTCTCGGTTTTTATGGATTATGATGCATGCCGCCGTGTGGCATATGAAAATGTGCTGGATGCAGAAGGTGAAAAAATCGATTACATTGAATTACGATTCAGCCCGGTCTTTATGGCAGAACCGCATGGCCTTCATCCGGAAGGGGTGGTAGAAGCAGTTGTGGCAGGGATAAAACAGGGACTCGCTGAAACAAAATCAATTCAGGTGAACCTTCTAGGGATCATCAGCCGAACCTATGGTGTGGAAGTGGGTTATCAGGAATTGAATGCATTGTTAGCTTATAAAGACGAAATTGCGGGGTTGGACCTGGCAGGGGATGAAGCGGGTTTCCCCGGGGAATTGTTCGTTGATCATTTTACGCGGGCGAGGAATGCTGGTTGGGGAATCACCGTTCATGCGGGCGAATCTGCCGGATCGGAGAGCGTCTGGCAAGCTATCAGAGGACTGGGCGCGACCCGGATTGGGCACGCAGTACGAATAACAGAAGATCCGACCCTGATTGAGTTCATGCGCGATCATCACATTGGCATCGAATCCAGTCTGACCAGCAACGTTCACACCAATACTGTTTCAAGTTATGCAGATCATCCGCTCAAAACCTTCCTGGATTGGGGCCTCCTGGCAACGATCAATACCGACGATCCTGGAATCAGCCCGGTGACTTTGGAAGATGAATATCGATATGCTGTGGAGAAAGCGGGTTTGACGGTGGAGGACACCCGCAAAGCGCAGGAAAATGCCTTGGCGATTGCGTTTCTCTCAAAGCTGGAAAAGCATAGATTAATGTCAAAAAAGAAGATCAAAGCAAATCAATAAAGGGGAATTGATGGAAAATTTAAGATTGACAAAGACTCAGGAATTGAGGGCTTTCCGGGATTGATTTTGGTTGGCAATATTAGGAGGGCACATTATGGAAATTGGATTCTGGTTGGTGGTCGTTTTCTTTGTATTTCTTCTTCTTTATTTCGGCGTGGGGTTGGGCGCTGCGGTTACCATGACGCGGGTTGGGGATCACCCGCAATTTGATCATACCCCCGGTACTTATGGTCTGGAATATGAGACCATTCAATTCCCTTCCAGGCTGGACGGTTTTTTACTGACAGGGTGGTATATTCCCAATAGAAAAGCCCGCCGGGCAATGATCCTCGTTCATGGTCGCGATGCAAGCAAACAGAATGCTATATCTGGAAAGCTGCCTGAATTGGCTTCGGATCTTTACCAGGCGGGGATGGCCGTGCTGATGCTGGATTTGCGCGGGCACGGCGGCAGCGAGGGAAAACGCTATACCTGGGGTGTCTTCGAGCGCAGAGACGTCCTCGGGGCGGTGGATTACCTGTATGCAGAGGGATTCCTCCCGGGGAAAATTGCGGTCCTGGGGATTTCACTGGGAGGTGCCGCGGCCGTTGGGGCGGCCTCTGAAGAACCCGGAATCGGTGCACTGGTGCTGGACAGCACATTTGCCGATTTGGAGGCCCTGGTCAAACCGAACTGGCGACAGGAAAGCGGACTGCCGTTGTTTTTGCTCCCGGGTGTTTTTGTGATGTGGCAGGCGATATACCGCTTTGACTTGCGTAAGGTAAAACCAGCATGGGAATTAGCAGAGATGTCAACGAGGCCCGTTTTGGTGCTTCACAGCCGAACGGATGAGACCGTTCCCGTCTCTCATGGGGTTCAACTAGCAGAGGCAGCAACTGAGGGAGAGCTGGTATTGTTTGACGGCTGCGAACATGCGGAGTTGTTCAGGGACAACCACGAAAAGTATCTTGACACTCTCGTTCAGTTCTTGAGGAAAAATGGGTGGTAAACAGATTATGTTGCTTATTGATTGGGCAACACTTATTAACTCAGGCGAAAAAAATTCACTGATCTTTTGGCGTTGATTGACCGATATAAAAAGGCTGATAGATGGAGGATATTCCCCCCGGTTACTATGAGTATTTTATTTTCAGTTTTTTTTGGGTACAGTTAATAAAGAACTATTGGGAAAAAGATTATCAATCAATAACCATAGATAGGAGAATTTCATGCTTTGGACAATTGTTGTCATTTTATTAATTTTGTGGCTGCTAGGTGCTTTTGGTAATCGCATCAGCTCAGGTATTCCCAGAGCAGGTGGTTGGATCCATACCCTGCTGGTGATAATTATCATTCTGGTTATCTTGCAGTTATTGAACGTTATCTAATCGTTACTAGTTAACCGGGCCAATTAAAAGAGTTGATGGAACTATAGAATTAATTTCTGTTTGCAAATAACCTGTAAGAAATTGCTGGTTTTTCTATGGTTCTCTGAAAACGGTAATAGGAGCATATTTGGGAGATTAAAAACCTCCAGGTTTTAGTACCTTTGGAGACAGCCTTTCTTGGGATGATTTTCTTCCCTTAACAATAAATACATCCGGAAGGTGATGCGCTATGGCCATCCTTGTAATCAATCTGGTATGGAAATGGTGTTATGGGAGTATACCTGCTCACCGGATTACGTTCGATTTTTCACCATGAGGGTTTAGTTTTTCCCCTGCTCTTGATGCGCAGAGTGCAAAACATCTGCAAAACCGGTGTTGTTGGCATTTGATAGTTCAGCCTATTGAGTTTATTTACCATATTTTTCCCAATATGCTCCAAACAACCTTGAATCATCAGGGATGTCCTCCTGGATGGGTTTTGAGATCCAGGTGACATTCAGATAATGCTTCCAATGGATATTTTCTGTGGTAATGTTGCCGCCCCATGTGCCGCAGCCGAGGGTTAGCGTGAAGGGCATGCCGTTGTTGTAGTTGCCGCTGTTGCCGTAACTGTGCGGCTGGTTGACCATAATCCGGCTGGCTTTAACCCGCGTGCCCAATTTAAGCACGCGGCCTTCATTGCGGGTGTGGATGCCGCAGGAATGCCCGCGGCCGTTTAGTCCGGTAATGTTTTCGACCATCTGGATGGCCTCATCAAAGCTATGACTTCGCCAAACCGTCAGCACGAGAGAAAGTTTTTCTTTGCAGAAAGGGTCGTTTTCGCCGATCTCTTCTCCAAGCACCATCAAAAATGTTGTATCTCCGGGTATCGAGATTTCAGCCATGTCCGCAAGCATTTTAACTGGTTGGGCAACAATATCTTTGTTAAGGTGTAAGCCATCTGGCCACATTACTTCTTTCAGTCGAGCGCGTTCATCCACGCTGCACAGATATCCCCCTTGTTTTTTGAGATTTTCAAGCATCTTTTCGTAAATCATGTCAAGCAGGATCACCGAATTTTCTGAAGAGCAGGATGTGGCGTTATCGAAGGTTTTCCCCAGGAAGATCATCTCTGCTGCTGCTTCCAGGTCGGCGGTTTCGTCCACAACGACAACTGCATTCCCCGCGCCAACGCCATATGCCGGCGTGCCGCTGGAGTAGGCCGATTTCACCATGGCGCTGCCGCCAGTGGCGATCACCAGGTCAACTTTTGACATTAAATCCTTTGCCTTTTCAATGGACGGCGTTTCAATGGTTTGGATCAGGTCCACTGGTGCGCCGATCTTCTCCAGACCTGAGCGCATACTTTCTGTGACAAGTTGTGCGGTTTTCGTTGCCTTGGGGTGTGGGGCGAAGATGATTGCATTACGGCATTTCAGCGCAGGCAGGGCTTTGGCGGGCAGTGTCGCTTCGCAATTGGTGACCGGGGTCAGCGCGCCGATCACTCCCACAGGCTTGGCGATTTTGATCAAGCCCCTGGCGAGATCTTCTTCAATCACGCCGGTTGTCTGCACCCCTTCAAGATCTCTGAGAACGCCGAGAGTCTTCTTCTGGTGCTTGACGCGTTTATGCTCAACGAGTCCCATACCTGTTTCTTTAACCGCCAGCCGGGCAATTTCGTCGGCGAGTTTATAGGTTTCCCATCCGGCAGCGACAGCCATTTCGTCTGCTTTTTCCTGCGGCCAATATTCAATTATCTCTTGTGCTTTCTGCGCCTTTGCAATCAATTCGTCAATTGTTGGTGTCATTTTTTACCTGTTCTTTTATTCGTTAATTGTCTTTTGAAGATGTAAATTCCCCAATCATTTTTTCTTTCTCGTCATCGCTTTTTTGCATGCCTGTATGATATCGTTTACGCTCAATCCGCAAGCGTCCATCAAGGATTCAGGGTCAGGGCCTGTCTTTGCGAAGGTGTCTCGAATACCAACACGTTCCAGCACGCCGGGATGATGCGCGGTAAGGACTTCTGCAACCGCGCTGCCAAGCCCCCCTAAAATGGAGTGTTCTTCTGCAGTGACAATTGCACCGCTCTGTTGTGCAGCCTCGACAATTAAGGCTTCATCAATTGGCTTGATACAGGACATTACAAATACACCTGCATCTATCCCCTCTTGCGACAGCTTCAGTGCTGTTGCCAGACTGCGCTGAGACATCGTGCCG
>JBMCLF010000128.1:0-5424 GCA_048615215.1 Candidatus Brevefilum sp. | reverse complement strand
GAAACCCTAAAACACCCCTGAAAATGGGGTGTTTTTTCTATTTGGTTTGATGATAGAAGAAATTTTGACATTCTCCTTATTGGCAGCGATTTGCTGAATAGAAACATGCAAGGCTGAGGGCGGTGTTCCATCCCGATGGCTGTTTTTTTGAATTCTTCCTATGCTTGCCCCTTCACAAAATCCATGGTATTTTTAAATCAGACCGACCGGTCGGTATTTATTTTTCATTTTTCTCACAATGTGTTGTTATGACCAATACAGTCAGAGGCGTGGAGACACGTCAGCTCATCCTCGATGCATCGATGGATTTATTTGCTCAGAACGGCTATGATGCTACCAGCATGTCTGAAATCTGCCAGGCTGCTCAGATCAGCAAGGGTGCCTTTTATCATCACTTTCCGTCAAAGCAAGCGCTATTCCTGGCCCTGATGGCCACCTGGCTCAACGATGTAGAAGGTACCCTCCGATCTGCTGGAGACTCCGCACAGACCGTGCCGCAAGCCTTTGAGGAAATGGCCGGCCTGACCGGCCATGTTTTTGAAGCCCTGGAAGGCGGTTTTCCGATCTTGCTGGAATTCTGGCGCCAGGCCAGCCGGCAGCCGGAGATATGGAAAGAGGCCGTTGCCCCTTATCACCGCTGTCTGGATTTGTTCGCTGGGATGGTCCATCAGGGTATTGCAGATGGTGATTTCCATCCAGAAATCAATCCTGACACCTCTGCCCGGATCCTGATGGCGGTGGCTATGGGACTGCTGCTGCAAGCTTCATTTGATCCCAAAGGGGCAGATTGGCAGTCCGTCACCCGTTCTGGCATCAGAATGATCCTGGATGGTTTGAGGAGTTAATCAATGAATCTCGTCACTGGTGCCGCAGGGCATCTTGGAAATGTACTGGTACGCGAGCTTCTGGCCCGCGGGGAGCAGGTTCGGGTGTTGATCCTTCCCGGCGAAGATACCCGATCCCTAAATGGCCTGACAGTGGATTGTGCTATTGGCAATGTGCTTGACCCCGAATCGCTGGTTTGGGCGATGCGGGATGTAGATGCTGTGTTTCACTTAGCAGCCCTGGTTTCCATAACGAATAAGAACGCTCACCTATTGCAGCAAGTGAACGTTGAAGGGACCCGCCATGTGATAGCAGCCGCGAGGGCTGCAAATGTGCAAAAACTGGTTTACACAAGTTCCATTCATGCGTTGGAACGCCCTCCCATGGGTGTGGAAATTTCAGAAGTGCTGGCCTTTGATCCGGACAATCCCGCCGGTCCTTATGACTGCACCAAAGCTCAGGCCTCATTGCTGGTGAAAGAGGCAGCCGGCAGAGGCCTCGATACTCGAATCCTTTGCCCCACTGGCGTGATTGGGCCCTTTGATTACCGGCGTTCCGAAATGGGCGAATTGATTCTGGATTTTATGCAAAAGCCAGTTAATTTTATGGTCAAAGGCGCGTTTGATTTTGTGGATGTGCGCGATGTGGCTGTAGGGCAAATCCTGGCACGGGACAGAGGGAAACCAGGGGAAACTTACATCCTGGGTGGGGAGCGCATTGAGCTGAAGCTGCTGCATACATTGGTCCAGAAAGTTACTGGAAAAGAGACACCGCTAATTACTTTCCCGCTCCCGATCGCTATGATTGTTGCACCAATGGCAGAATTGTATTACAAGATCACCAAAACTAAACCGCGCTTCACCCGCTATTCCATTGAGACAGTATTCAGCAATTCAGAGGTATGTTCTGAAAAAGCGAAAAGTGAGCTGGGATATCAGCCCATTCCTCTGGTGAAGAGTATCGCAGATACCGTCCGTTGGTGGTGGGATAATTTGGGGATTACCAAACGTTCGCTCAGATTATAGTTAAATATCAAAAGGGGGTTGCAAATGAAAGGGGCCTTCAAATGCGCGTTTTTTCTGCTTAAGCTTTTGATATAATTATTAAAAGCATATTCTGGAGGTAATGATGCAACTTGATGCGTTTATTTTTGACCTGGACGGTGTACTAACAGATACAGCAAAATTTCATTATCAGGCTTGGAAGCGTCTTGCCGATGAAATGGGCGCCGCGTTTAACTGGGAGATCAACCACCAGTTGCGAGGTGTTTCACGTCGTCAGTCCATGGAAATTATTTTTAAGGACCATGATTTGAGTGAAGAGGAAATCCAGGCAGGGATGGCGCGTAAGAATGATTATTATCAGTCTCTGGTCATGCGAATGTCCCCTTCAGATGTGCTGCCTGGTGCATTACAATTGCTCAAGGAATTGCGTGAAAAGAAGATTAAGATCGGCTTAGGCTCCGCAAGCAAGAACGCTCGCACGGTTTTGGATGCTATCGGACTGACTCCTTTGATAGATGTGATTGGCGACGGCTATAGTGTTGAACGCGGCAAACCGGAACCGGACCTTTTCCTGTATGTGGCACATGAACTGGGTGCCAAACCGGAGAACGGTGTAGTGTTTGAAGATGCCAAAGCTGGTATTGAAGCGGCCAACCGGGCAGGCATGTATGCCGTTGGTATTGGCGAAGAGGACCGGCTGCCCAAGGCCGATGTTGTATACCCGGACCTCGAGGGACTGACGCTCGAGAAAATTCAGGAGGATCTTGAGTCCGCAAGAGCATAATGTATGATTGTTTCTGAATTTCAGTCTGAAGATGGGGGCTTTTGGCAATCAGGGCAGAAATGGGTTCCCCGCTGGCCGACGGAGATCTTTTTTATTTTAGTGCCGCAAACCGGGCAGGGCTCATCCTCACGATGATAAACATTGAAATAATTCTGGAATTCTCCACCCCGGTAAATCCAATCCAGACTCGCGCCAAATTTGATGATGCCCTCAGTGAGAGTTTGCCGGATGGATTTGTGGAGCAATCGGCTTTCAAATCTTGAGAGTGAGTTTGATCGGCGCAGGGGGTGTATTTTTGCTTTGAAGAGGCTTTCATCCGTGTAAATATTTCCTAAACCAGCGAGAAAGGTCTGGTCCAGCAGCAATGGTTTGATTTGCCTGCTGTGTGCCTGGAGCATTTCGTGCAGCTGTTCGGCTGAAAAATCTTCGGACAGAGGTTCAGGTCCTAAGTGACCAAAGATGGATTCTGGATTGTCCGTATACAGCATGCGGCCAAATTTGCGAACGTTTCTGAAGACCAGCCGCCAATTGGCGTTAAAATTGATGATCACCTGATCGTATCTTTCTTTAGGCAGGGGAGTGCCTTTGGAATCAAGCCGGCGTTCCATGCGCATGTCACCGCTCATCCGCAAATGACCAATCAGATGCCCTTCATTTAGCGGAAAGTGGAGAAATTTTGCCCGGCGGCGCACGTCGGTGATTTCTTTTCCAACCAGCGACCGAACAAAAATCTCAGGATCGGGTTTAGCGATAATCCGGGCCCAGAAAATTTCAACGGATTGGATGATGTGGCCAGGAACGGGTGGATGTTCATGGGTTCCCTCTCGCAGCCTGCGAGTGATGGTTTCGACTTCCGGTAGTTCTGGCATTCGTCTTGTGTTTTCTAATGAGTTGGCAATTAAATTACTGGCTATTAACGGGTTTGCATTCTACCATTTCGACAGGTAAACCCCAGTTCATCAACTTTTCCTCAGTGATAACTCGGAAATCATTATCCTCCAGGATTTGCTTTAAAGGAATTGGCCGGCAGTCAAGAGCCACCGGGAACAGCTGGTGAGCGAACTCATATAATGTGACAGCCAAATTTTCAGGATATTTTGAGAGAGCCACCGCCACCAAACGCCCATCGGATCGGAGGATTCGGTGTATTTCCCTCAAGACTGATGGGATTTCGTTTTCCGAAAAAAGTTCCAGTGTGAATGAGCAGAATACGCCATCAAACCGGGAATGGCTGATCGGTAGCTTGGCGGCGTCTGCTTGGATCAATCCTGCGCTGGTTTTCTCCCTGCTCTTGAGGAGCATATTGCGGGATAAGTCGAGGCCTGCTACTCTGGCTGATCCTTTTGAATTCTCTTCAATAAATTTCAACCCAGGTCCAGTACCACAACCAATTTCAAGAATACGTTCGTCGGGTTTGGGGGAGAGTAAATTGACACCTTTTTTAATCAGTGGTTTTTCACTGGCTGTCAGCCAATCGTAAATACCGCTGATACGGTCATAATAATTTTGTGCCTGTTCTTTTGATCGCGGTACTGAGGTGATATTTTTCATCTTTCAACTGCCAATGTGATTTGGCTTCCCAGGCTGGGACCAACCACCGCCTCGTCATCAGCATCGATGATTTTAACCCGCATGGTTTGGTCATATGGAGTGCGAGAAATCAGTTTAATGTGGGCGCCGGGGCGCAAGCCGCACTTGCCCAGGTATCGCAGTACCTGCGGGTCCTCGTTGGGCACCCTGAGGATGCGTCCCTTTTTACCGATCTCAAGACTGTTGAGGGTAGTTTGTTCGATCTCTGGCATGTTGAGATCAGCATCAGGGATTGGGTCGCCGTGCGGGTCGAATTTAGGATATTCCAATGCAGCATCGATTCGTTTTTCAAGCAAAGGCGACATAGCATGTTCAAGGATTTCCGCCTCTTCATGAACCTCATCCCAACGATAACCTAAATTTTTAACCAAGAATTGCTCAATTAAACGGTGGCGGCGGAGTATTTTTAGGGCCGCCATGCGGCCGGTTTCGGTTAATACCACACCCTGGTGTTTTGTGTAAATCACATAGGGAGGTGTGGTTTTTGAGAGCTTCTGGAGCATGTTGGTTACTGATGCAGCAGAAATTTCAAGCGCTGCGGCTAGCTGGCTCGTAGTAGCTTTACCGCCTGAGCGTGTAAGCTCGAAAATTCGTTTGAGATAATCCTGGATATTTGGGCTCAATTCCTGGGACATGTTTTTATCTTTTGTGTCATCCAATATATAAATTAGGCGAGGCTAAATCATGATAGCATATTCTAAAAAGGTCGTCAACAGTCGAGGTGCCCATCAATACATTTGACGTTTCAATCATCTAACTATAAGATCATTAATAGGACTAAAGAGTTAGGAGCCAATATGAACACAACTTTATTACTCATCCTGGGTGCAGTTGCAGGGATCAGCCTCTTGATCTGGTTAGGAACCAGGATCCTGCCAAAGCCTTTCCCGCCTAATTTTGAAAAAAGCCTTGAAATCCAAAATAGCATTCCAATCCCGGAAGGGCTTCCCAAACCAGTTGAGCGGTTTTATCGGGTACTCTATCAAGACCAGATACCCGTGATCGATTCTTTTATTCTCACTGGACGAGGCAACTTGCGGTTCAAAGGTGTTACTCTCCCGGCGCGCCTGCGTTTTATCCATGCGGCTGGCAAAGGTTACAGGCATTATATTGAAACCACTTTTTGGGGCTTTCCGATGATGCGGGCCAACGAATATTTTCTAGATCGGCACAGCCGCCTGGCGCTGCCCTTTGGCATAATTGAAGATGAACCACAGGTTG
>JBMCLF010000127.1:0-5453 GCA_048615215.1 Candidatus Brevefilum sp. | reverse complement strand
ATGACCAGGTTTCTGATTAATTACGAAGAATTTTATTTAGATTTATGTTTGGTTTTTAAGAAGCCTGATAATTTCACCACCCGCCAGATTGCAGAAAAATAATCGCAGTGTTAGCTATATAATAAAGGTATCTTTGTATATTTTTTTATTTGAGGAATCCAATGCTCCCTTCTCACAGGAGACTGCCGCTGCCCTACCATTTCTTTGACCTCGCGGGACGCCAGGCCGAACGGCTTGGGTTTTTAGTTGGTGATTTACGCCTGAAAACGCTGTTCAAAGATGCGCAGCAACGCACCGGGTTGGCAGATTTCGGCCATCCCTATTTTATGGCAGGTTTGGAAAAACTGCTGAGTTCCCTCGAGAAGGATGCGCACCTGCGATTCTACGGACGGCTGGTGATGCGCTGTGTGCTGACAAACTACTTGTGCCAGCGGTTGTTGTTTGTGGATGCTCTGAAGCATAATCCTGGTTTATTTACACCGCTCACAAAGCCTCCAATCGTGATCACTGGCCTGCACCGTTCGGGGACCACTTTTTTGCACCGTCTATTAGCCCTGGACCCAGCCAACGCAGGCATATCGTTCTGGCGGTTGTACCGCCCCTTAGGTTCTTCTGGTCTCCTGGACCTCCGCAAAATCAAAGCCTGTTCGGAACTTTGCATCCTGAATCCGATCTTCCCGGGCATCAAACACAAACATTGTATCCGGCCCTTCGCTCCTGAAGAATGCTGCTGGATGTTGGGATTGACCTTTCATTCAATGGTTTTTTGGATTCTGGCACCCGTCATTAATTATTTGAATTGGCTGTGGGAACGGGACCTCAGCGAAATGTACAGGGAGTATGCGCTGCTCCTTCAAGTACAACAATCATTCAGTCCAGACCAGCGTTTGGTCCTGAAAGCACCTGACCATATGCCGCATCTGGACTTGCTGTTGGAGGCCATACCCGGTGCAAGGATCGTTCAGCTTCACCGTGACCCGGCAACCTGTGTTTTGAGCCTGAGCAGCCTGTTTTATTCAACTCATATCGCGCTGAGCGAGAGGGTTCAGCCCAGGATATTGGCTGAAACCCATCAAACGATGATGGCTAATGCCATTCGTGCCAACCGTAAGGTCAGGGAAAATCCATCGGTCAATCAGTATGTGCTGGATATTGAATATGAAGATTTCCTGAACGATCCCGCTGGCACGGTCCATGAAATTTATACCCATTTCGGGCTAAATTTATCAGAGGTTTTTGTGGAAAAGCTATGTCGCTGTTTACATCGACAGGAAAGAGGGGACAATCGAATTCACCACTATGCAGCAGACCAATTTGGATTACATGAGCAGGAAATTAGAGCTTTTTTTGACAATCTTTTGATTGAGGCCTGACAGTTTGTTCTCAAGCCAGTATATAGATCAAGTTGGTTTTAACCAGCAAGCTCTGTTTGTTTATGCGTTCAACCACTCTTTGAGGCTCACTGTGATGGGGATTGCCCTCAATAGCCTTAGAAAAAATTTACTCTATTGAAAAGAAGCAGCGTTAGGAAAAATTAACTGAGCGATTTCATGGAGTTTGGCATGCGGTTATTGTTAAGATCGGCAGTCCTTCCACTTTGATCTCGTGAAAAAGCTCTTCGCATTCAAAAGCATCTGGCCTGCGATAGGTGTTGACAGCGTAATCGCATGCTCCATAATCCACCGGATCGGTGACGACATGCATTCGTGATCGCATTTCATCCGGTAGAACCATCAAATATGAGGGGTCTTCAAAATGCGACTCCATGCAGATGTTGATTTCTTGTGTTGAATCCCGCGCCAGCAGATATTCCAGCCCATCCTTGACGGAGATGCGCCAGTAATCGCGCTCGAAATTTTCCCTGCCCAGCAGATGGCCGATGCGGTTAAAGTACACTGCCTGGTGTGGATGGTTGTGTACCATCCAGAAACCTGTCAGCAAAATGGGAATTGCGCTCAAAGCAAGTATGAGCAACGTTAGGATCTTCCCGGGCTGCTTCAGCGCTCCTGGATCGATTATGGAAATAATATCACGCAGGCCTAACAAGGCAATCATCAAAAAAACCGGATATATAAATTGAAAGTGACGCCAGCCATTGTATAGGGTGGAACCCAAAAAAATGGCGAGCAGCGGCGGTGCAAAAAATAGGCCCAGAAGAATTACTTGCATTCTGACATAATACTCTCGAAGGATAAATTGTCGTTTTTGGACGAAATCTACACTAAAGGATACCAGCCCGATCAGGAAGAAAAGGATGTAGGGCAGGGGGATGGTGATTCCCATCCAGACCGGCAGGTAATGCCAGGGCGGCTGGGCACCGTAAATAAATTCTCCCAGGTACATGATCCGGGAATTCCAGTAGGTGTAATCCGAAAACAGACTTATGGCTTTACCCAGGGTAGTGAGGGGGGATTGCCAGGCGGCAGGCCAAAAAAGAATAAGGAAAACAGCAAAGACGGCCATATAGATCAAAGTTTGCTGCCAGCCTGCTCGATTTTTCTTGCTGAGCAGATCCAGCAAGAGAATTCCCAGCGTAATGATAACCAGGGCAAGAGCGATCACGCGGATATTGGCAGCATAAGCACAGGTTATTCCGGCGAGAACCGCGCCCCAAAATGTCTTCATCCGCCAAAAACGAGCAGAGAAATAAAAGGCTATCGTGAAGGCTGCGAGGAAAACCGTGTCTTTGGGGTTGAAAAAGGCATGGGCAAATAAGCGTGGAGACATTACCAGTATCATGGCACCCAGCAAACCAAATCTTGAATCCCTGAAGAAGTCTGCTGTCAAGTGAAAAAATGCCACAACTCCAAGATAAAAAAAGAGAAAATTGGACAGATGCCGCAGATGCCAGATATCCTGTTCTCTGGTAAGGGTATTGTTCTCGATTAAGGTCAAAGGAAGCTGATAGGCCACACCGTAATAGCGGTAGCGGTAGTTGGAGAGTTTTGGTATGTATGGATCGGGTTCGAGCAATACCTCTTCTATGTAACTGGCAACAAAGTGCGCAGACACAAGGCCGCTGGTACGTTCGTTGGGTTCATCATAGGAAACGCCGTAATCCTGATAAACCAACAAGCCAACCATGAACAAAAGGACGAAAAAGGCTATAGATGCAATCCACCAGCTACGCCTGTTGATTGTTTTATAGGATAGACTGGTCAGAATCAGGTAGAGGCAGAACCAGGCCGAGAGGAAAAATGAGAAGATGTTTACCAAACGACTGACCCGATAGATCCAGAGCGGCGCATGAGTCAGCAGCAGTAAATTTCCGGTTATCTTGATGGGGAATTTGAGTAAAAATAACAAACTCATTAACAGACTCAGAGAGATCAAGATGAAATGATCCTGAGGACTTGGCGGCAGCAGAATTTTGATTTTTTTGAGCAGAAAATAAATTAATGGAAAAAACAGCAGATATACGATTACGGAAATCCAAATGACCCTGAACCAATCTATCAGGAGGAACCTAAGGAGGAGTTGCAGGTTCGTATTACCAGCTGCAATACTGAGGATTAGTGCAGCGATGATGAAAAGAAGGCCCCGGTTTTGGGTGAGTGCAGTTTTAATACTTTTCATGAAAGTGAAACAGGTTCTGGCAACAAATTTCTAACTTTTTCAGTTGTGTGCACGTCAATGCCTGGGAGAACAAACCCTCGATCATTATACAGCAGATTTTTTCCCGTAGAATAACTTTATTTTCATTCAGGCCAGAAACGCAGTATCCCCCTTGCCAGGGCTCGATCGTGGTATCGACCACTGGGGTTGATGCCCTCGATACCGCCCGCCCTGGCCAGACGACGCAAGAGCGGGGAGAGCTGATTGCCATACCGGAGCATACAGGCTCGCGGGTGAATCCCTGGCCAGGAATAACACGAAGCCACCCAGCGGCGATGGATAGTGCTCACCTGATCGGGGAGCTGTTCCCAGGCGGGGTCGTCTGGCGAAAAGACATACTGGTTCAGGTCGCCCTGCGGAATCCCTTCGATCCCCTTGACTTCATTTGGCTGGACATAAAAGTCGTAAGGATCTACAGAGAGATCAAGAATGACTGCATGTTTGGGCATCAGTCCCAATAAGCCGTTAGGAATGATGATCTGTGAAGGATTGCTGCGTTGCGTGGCGTCCACCAGGAGGTGGGTGGATTCCAGGAGGGCTCTGACCTGTTCCTGGTGAGACGTCAGGTCATAATCGATGACCCGCACAATATTCCCCGGGATTTTTTGTTCTGCATATTTTACCCAAATCTCTCTGTCCCCATAGCGGATAGCCGCGGGCACAGCGAGGGAGCCCACACCGCCGGAACCCATAATTGTGACGTTAACGGGGTAGCGAAGTTGATTCTCCAACCCGGATTCCGGCCAGATGTCCTGGAGAACCTTGAACGCGGTTTCGCACCCGTTCCAGGCGACGGCGTTCAAATTCTCGACCAGGCGCTGGCCATTATCATCGGTAATTGCGTCCAGAGAGACTGCGTTTAGTCCACGGGTTTTGAGATGTTCACGGCGTTTAGGGCGGGTGTGGAAGTGACACATCGAGATAAGACAGGAGCCTGTTGGCATCATTTCGATCAGTTCCTGTGATGGGTAGCGCAAAACCAGGACAAGATCCTGTCGATAAACATCTTTGACTGACCCGAAATGGACATTGGAATGTTTGTTATAGGCTTCAGGGTCAATCCCCATTGCTTCCCCATAACCTTCCTCAAGGACCACCTGATCAAAAGCATGGCTCATTTTAGAGACGAAATCTAGCAGAAATGCCCGTATTTCTCCTGCTTCGGCGTGAATCCGGCCCAAACCCAATGAGATTTTTTGGTCCACAAATCCCCTTAATATTTATTGTTTGTCATGTTAATAAAGATACAACATAATTAAATCATAAGCAAAAAAATCAGTTGATTGAAGAAAGGCGGAATATCATGGCAAATTCACATCACGAAAACCAGAATCACGGCTCTGAAGATAATCATGATGATCAAGAGCAGAAAATGGCAGGACATGGCGGGCATGTTGAGATGTTTCGCAGGAAATTCTGGCTCTCTTCGCTGTTGAGCATTCCGGTTTTGGTTTTCAGCGAGACGGTGCAAGGCTGGTTGGGCTATTCTATTCCTGAGTTTCCACTTTCCGGCTGGATTGTGCCTGTGTTTTCGCTGATCGTTTTTTATATTGGCGGATTGCCTTTTTTCCGCATGGCGCGTGGTGAACTGAAGGGTAAGCAGCCAGGGATGATGACATTGATTTCAATGGCCCTGGCTGTGGCTTTCTTGTATAGCGCAGCGTCAACGATATTCAATCTTGAAAGCACGTTCTACTGGGAATTGGTGACGCTGATTGATGTGATGCTGCTGGGGCATTGGATCGAAATGCGTTCTGTCCAGCAGGCATCCGGGGCACTGCAGGAACTTTCGAAGCTGCTGCCTGATTCTGCCAACCTGGTCACGGAAGAGGATGAGA
>JBMCLF010000126.1:0-5522 GCA_048615215.1 Candidatus Brevefilum sp. | reverse complement strand
AGGTCATCGCCAAACGCTGCCCGGCCCAGACGATATCACCCGTAAAGAACTCCCTAACGGAATCATCGTTCTCTCGCGCCCAAATTTCAACAGCCCCACGCTCTCCATCAAAGGCTACATTCATTCCGGCAGTTATTTCGATCCGGATGACAAGTTGGGCTTGGGATATTTAACCGCTCACGGCTTGATGAACGGCACACTGAACTACGACTTTCAATCGCTGTATAACGAGATTGAGTCAGTTGGGGCACGCCTGTCCTTTTCCGCCGGCACCTTAACCACATCCTTCAGCGCTCATTGCTTGAGCGAAGATCTGTCATTAATGTTGAGCCTGATCGCAGAGAGCCTGCGTTCACCTACGTTTCCGGAGAAAGAATTCAACCGTCAGAAAACACAGCTGCTCACCGGCCTCGCTATTCGAGACCAGGATACAGCGGCAATGGCCGCCCTGCTCTTCGACCAAATTGTCTACGCTGGCCACCCTTACCAAAGGCCCGATGAGGGTTACCCGGAAACCGTTCGGTCAATTAATCGTGAAGACCTGATCAATTTTTATCAGCAAACTTACGGCCCAAGGAAGATGGTTGTGGTTGTGGTTGGCGCTGTCGAACCTGAAGAGGCAGTTGACGCCGTCAGGGAAACACTTGGAGATTGGCATAATCTGAACCAACGAAGTCTTCCTGAGATTCCATCCGCCCAACCCATGCAGAAGACAACCCAAAAAACTCTCAGCATCCCCGGTAAAGCCCAGGCTGATATCGTCATGGGAAGCCTGGCGCCTGAACGCCTATCCCCGGATTATTATCCGCTCCGGATTGGGAACAACATCCTGGGCGAATTCGGCATGATGGGCCGCCTGGGCCAAAAGGTGCGTGAAGAAGCCGGATTGGCTTACTACGCGTATTCTTCGCTCAGCCTGAGCCGCGGCCCTGGCGCCTGGGAGATGATCGCAGGTGTGAATCCGGAAAATGTTGAAAAAGCGGTCACCTTGATCACAGAAGAAGTCAAACGCTTTGTAACCGAACCTGTCTCTGAAGATGAACTTGCAGACACTAAATCCTATTTCCTTGGACGAATGCCTCTGCTGCTTGAATCCAACAGCGGGGTGGCGATCTCTTTGATGAATATGGAACACTTCCACCTGGGGCTAAACTATTTCCGTGAGTATCCCAAACAAGTTCAGGCAGTCAATGCAGAGGATATTCTGCATGCCAGCCAGAAGTATCTCGGTCCAGACCGTTTGGGGGTCGCAGTTGCCGGGCCCTGAGGTAAAAGATGATATTACGCACCGGTATTGACATCATTGAAATTTCGCGACTTGAGGAGATTCAGCCAGCAATTCGAGAACGTTTCATCGAACGAGTCTTCACAGAAAAGGAGATCACCCAGGCAAGGGACCGAAATGACGTCCTGAGCGGCCTATTTGCAGCCAAAGAAGCCGTCTCAAAAGCCCTTGGGACCGGGATCGGTCGGGTGGTCTGGCAGGATATTGAGATCATCCACCTAATCAGCGGCCAGCCCACCGTTCGCCTGCACGGTCACGCAAAAATCATTGCCGAACAGCTTGAATTGGAGGAATGGTCAGTTAGTATCAGTCATGACCGCAACAAGGCTGTTGCCCTGGCTGTCGCCATCGGGGGCTGAGTTTGTACAAAGCGCGAAAACCTGTTGACCAACGTTACAAAGATTTTCTGGGAACTTTATGAACCTACTTACAGTAAGCGACAAAGAATCTAACCTGATTTACAGTTCGCAGATCAAACAACGGTTTTCAGATGTTGATCTGGTCATCAGTTGTGGCGACCTTTCGTATTTCTACCTTGAATTCATTATCAGCTCACTGGACGTCCCTTTATATTTTGTACGCGGCAATCATGCCAAAGAGATTGAGTACAGCCTGGCCGGTGAACGCACAGCCCCCTGGGGGGCTGTTGATCTGCATAAAAAAGTAATCCATGACCCTGACAGCGGTTTAATCCTGGCGGGGATTGAAGGATCCTTACGTTACAGTAAAGGCAATTATCAATATTCACAGTTTGAGATGTGGCTGATGGTGCTTAAGTTAGTCCCAGCAATGCTCTGGAATAAAATCCGGCATGGACGCTTTCTGGATATTTTTGTGTCGCACGCTCCGCCCTGGGGCATCCACGATGAGGAAGACCGCGCCCACACAGGCATCAAAGCCTTCAAATGGTTGATTGAGACTTTTCAACCAGCGTATCATATCCACGGCCATGTCCATATTTATCGCCCTGACATTGTGACAGAAACAATCGTGGGCAAGACCCATGTGGTGAATACCTTCGAATTTCGAGAGTTTGTCCACAAAATCTAATTTCTCCGACCGCTCTGGATGACAGAGAGATCGAATATCTTAACAGAAATAGATCGCCAGGGTTTCCAGCATTGTTGCTTGAACACCCCCCTCAATCCTGCATGTAAATCAGGGTTGTCTCATGGGATGGGACTGAACACCAATCCAAAAATGATTGGGCAGCATGGTCGTATTCGAACAAATAGAAATCGCACCTGATTCTGCCTTTGTTTTTGGGATCATGCTGGGATGTACGAAGCACAGATTGGGATTCTCGCCATATTTTTTTCGGTAATAGGCTGCTGCTTTCTGAACTTTACTTGCGACATCAGATTGTGGATCGTTGTCAAACCACAGCATGCCAATATCCATCAGATCCTCCTTGTAATCCCATCACCTAACAACGGAAGCTGATAGGTGATCCACCGGTCTCCGGTCCATGCACGGAATGTTCCTGGCTCAAGCGTCTCCGGACACAAACCGGGTTTCTGGCCTGGAAAATCAATCCGTAATCCCGCTTCCGTCCATCCAAAGATTCTTGTCCGGAACACCTCACACCAAAAGGGGAAACCCTCTACATGTGAGGCGTTAAGCGCGCCAACCGTCCAGACCCTGGATTGTGTACCATATTCCAGCAGCCAGCGTAAATTTACCTGAGCTTCAGAACTCAATATTTCAACAAAATTCAGGTCATCAAGAATGACCAGGTTGGCTGGCTGATCACTCCCACCCCTTCGCCTGCCTTCGGAGATCTCTGTCAGGCGTTGAATGTGTTCCTCAACAACCGGCTCGTACCATGCAAATATCCCTTGAAGAAACTTTTTATTTTGGTTGTTGTTCTGAAATTTTGCCCACTCTGAAGGATTATGAGTAAGCACAGTAATCTGAAGCTCATGTGGTTTGTTAGTACGCATTGCGGCATCGGCCATGACCTGCAGCTGGTGGGTTTTCCCACAGCCCCGGTTTCCGCTGACCAGGATTGCCCCAATTTCCGGGGTATCCATCGACATCAGAAACGGTAAACCATCCGCACAGTGACCCAGTAAAATGGCTTTCCCAGGCAAAGACCGGGTTGATGCGGTCAATTCTCCAACCGTCATCTTTAAGGGAAAGTGTTCAACGTGCACAGTTTGTTTGGTTCTTCGGTTTCTGCGCGAAATCAGACCTGGTATGGATTGGGGAAATCTGTCAGCAGCCTTCACAACAAGATTAGAAATGCCCATCAGTCAGTCCTTTCATTTAACTGAACTTATGTTCTAATTATACAGAACTTTTGTTCTATGTCAAGGGATGAAACAGGGGTGTTAGGTATCATTTGTTTTGGTAATTTTTCATCTGTGCCTGCGGTAAGGCCGATGCATGCGCCGTCACCAACCTGTCTCGTTTTTCAACGCTTGATACAGATCAGGCCAAGTATTTTAACAAAATTTAACGAATTGCTCGAATAAGCTTGCACAAACTGTGGTATAAAAGCATCAATGAAGTAATCTGTGATGATAATCGCAGGCTTCACAACAAGAGCACGGGGACCAAACAACTGAATAGACGGAAATCAAGCGGCTGAGTCTCACGCGATATTTGGTGAGATGACGAGGTGGAGGTTCCCTTCTGCGAAGAAGGTGCTAACCCGAAGGACCGGGAAAAATCGAAGGATCAGCGGAAGCCTCCTGGATCTGAACACGGATCCAAGTTTTCCAATTTTACGTGGATGGACAAAACTGTGCGGTGACGCGCAGCACAAAACAAACATGGTGTACAAAACCCGGCAGCAGAAACCCAATTCTGCCCTGGGTGACTTTGAATACATATCGCCGTGCTCCTGCAACTTTCTCAATTCATTCCTAATGGAGGTCCTGATGAACGGCGACGATCTACTTAAACGAATTAAAGAAGACGAAATAAAATTCATTTCATTCCAGTTCACTGACGTGAATGGCGTGGTGAAGAGCGTTGATGGCCCATTAAATCAAGTTGAACGGGCCCTGGATGAAGGCATCTGGTTCGATGGCTCATCTGTTGAAGGCTTCGCCCGGATCCAGGAAAGCGATATGCACCTGGTTATTGATCCAGACACCTACGCCATCCTCCCATGGACCCCGCCTGAAATGCGGCGGGCTCGCGTCCTGTGTGATATCTACCGGCCCAACGGGGCCCCCTTTGAAGGCGACCCGCGAGGGGTGCTTAAACGACAGCTCGAAGCCATGAAGGATAAGCACGGTTGGATTTACAACGTCGGGCCCGAACCAGAATTCTTTTTATTCCTTCAAAACGGCAAAGATAACGTTCACCCTGTCCCCCATGATGTTGGCGGTTATTTCGACTTTTCAGCCAATGACGAAGCCGTGCAGGTGCGTACGGAATTAATGGGAGCGCTCAGCGAAATGGGCCTGGCAATCGAAGTTGGACACCACGAGGTAGCGCTTGGCCAGCATGAAATTGACTTCCGCTTTGCCAATGCACTGAAAACAGCCGACAACGTCCTGACGCTGAAATATGCGGTTAAGGCCATCGCTGCCCAGCATGGTCTGGTCGCCTCGTTTATGCCTAAACCCGTGTATGGTATCAATGGCTCAGGCATGCACTGCCATCAATCAATTTTTAATGCAAATGGAAAGAACCTGTTCTACGACCGCACAGACCCCTTCAATCTCTCTGAAATGGCCTATCACTTCATCGCCGGACAGCTTTTACATGCTCGGGCCTTATCTGCAGTGGTAGCCCCCACTGTTAACTCCTATAAACGGCTGGTTCCGGGTTATGAAGCACCGGTGTACATTGGCTGGGCACAGGTTAACCGCTCTGCCCTGATCCGCATCCCCCAGCCTGTTTCTGAAAGCCCTAATTCCGTCCGCCTGGAATTACGTTTTCCAGACCCCTCCTCAAACCCCTATCTTGCTTTCAATGCCATGCTGGCTGCTGGCCTTGATGGCATTGACAAGACCCTGAATTGCCCTGATCCGCTAAACCAGATGAATGTTTATGATCTCTCCGATGAAGCACGCGAGAAATTAGGGATTCAGATGCTCCCGGGTTCCCTGTTTGAAGCTTTGAATGAATTTGAAGCAGATGACGTTCTGCAATCCGCCCTGGGCGCAAGCCTCACAGAAGCCTTTTTGAAAGCACGGCGAGCAGAATGGGACGCTTTCCGCACCAGCGTAACCGATTGGGAACTGGAACGTTATCTGACGACGGCCTGAAGGAAAAACAA
>JBMCLF010000125.1:0-5585 GCA_048615215.1 Candidatus Brevefilum sp. | reverse complement strand
GGCGGGCGAGCGTTTCTGCAAAGGACATCCAATTTTCATCAGGTGTCAGCCGCTGCCGGTGGAACAATTCCAGAACACCCTTTAACTTACCTTTTGCAATCATCGGCATTCCGCAAAAAGAAACAATGCCCTCCTTTGCCAGGTTGATGGGATAAATACACCCATTTTGTCCGTAATCAGCTTCTGCCACAAAAATTGGTTCACAATCCCGGGCAACCCTCCCGGAATAACCCTGTCCAAGGGTAATCGCATTATCAGTTTCAGGTTTGTGTTGTAATCCAATCCCCGCTTCAAAGTGCAGCTCATTTTGAGCGTCATCATAAAGCAACAACCCGGCAGCATCCACCGCCAGGCCTGCTTTGATCTGACGCAGAAGGACCGGCAAAGCATCCTCCAGGCTCAGGCTGCTGGTGATCACAGAGTCGATATTGCGCAAGACGGTGAGCTTTTCCAGCTGCTCCTGGGTCCGTTCGTACAGCTGTGCGTTGTGAATGGCAATCGCTGCCCGATTGGCAAATTCCATGGCAATCTGGATGTCTTCTTCGGTAAAAGCATCGCGTTCAAACCGGTCAATGGCAAACATCCCGATCACATCATCCTGGCTGATCATGGGAACACCCAGCCAGGCTTTGATACGGGAGGACAAACCTTTCAAAAAGGGCTGCGTGAATTCCGGATAATCCTGAGATAATTGTATGGATGTCACCGGCCGCATCTCTTCGATCACTGCAAAATTGGGATAGTTGGGCTCATTCGGGAAGCGCATTCCAATCACCTCATCAGGACGATCAAAACCCTGCCCAGCGATGATCTCCAGTATTCCATTCGCAATCAGCATCACGGACATCGAATCATACTGCATCACCTCACTCAATTCCCCCGTCACGCGCGCAAGCACTTCTTCCATATCCAGGGTGGAACTGATAGCCTTATCAATTTCCCTTAATGCTCTGATGCGGTCGTTAAATCGTTCCCGTTCTCGCTCGGTTCGTATTTGCCGGGTGACATCCATAGCCATGCTGATCACTGCCTTTCGACCGTCAGGCAGCATGCCTAAGGGTGCCGAACGAAAATCCCAAACACGTCTCTCTCCAGAACGCGTCTGAATGGTGAATTCTCCCTCATCCAAAGGAGCTTCCAACGCAAACAACTTGTCAATTAAAGCTTTTACGCTGTCCCCATTCTCTCCATAAGCCTTTGCCAGCCACTGGCCTAAGCTGGGAATTTCTTCAAGATCATAGCCGCTGAGCGACACCCAGGCCTCATTCAGTGTGATGATCTCTCCATCCTCCGCATGAATCATGATCGGCGCTGGTATATTCATAACCGCCTGCCGAAAGCGCGCTTCACTTTCCACCAGGTGCTGACGGATTGTGGTACGTTCATACCACAGGCTTAGGCTATCGGCAACACTTTCCAACAGATCCTGTTCCTCAGGCAGAATAAAATGAAGGTTTTCCCAATAAGCCATCTTTAACTCGCCAATCTTACCAACATTAGCATGAATGGGAACAACCATTTCATTCACTGCCGGATGGCCTTGCGAATTGGTTGTGCATTCTTTCCCGGACAACTTGATCTCTGCAAAGGCAAAATCAGAATATTTAACGCTGAGATCAATTCAATGACTTTCCGCTGGCAAACATCCTCTATTGAAGGGTTTCTCTGCAGCAAACTACTGATATTCGTCAGACAGCGCAATTCTTTCACCCGCTCCTCAAAAGCGCGCTGCACCCGGATCCGATCCGTGATATCCATAAAGGTGGTTATCACCTGATAAGACTCGGAATCGCCATTCCTGAATTCAGGGACGGCGCTCACACTGAGCCATTTGCGAGTGTTCTTCTGAGAATTCCGCAAGCCCAGGATGAAATCATCCACCCGCCTGCCTGTTCTCAGCGCCGTCATGGCTGGATGATCTTTCCCCCGCAGGGTTTCGCCGTTTAGTTTAACTGTCCCCCAATCAGTGTTGAGAGATCCCATGCCTATCAAGTTTCCGTGTGACAGACCTAAAATGCGCTGTACTGCAGTATTGGCAGAAACGATGTTGCCTTCACGATCCTGGATGACAACACCCAGAGCCATGGCATCAAAAAGTGCACGGAATTTGGCTTCATTCTGGCTCAATTCATTTTCTGCTTCGACCTGCTGGGTGATATCGTTGAAAATCACCCCAATATACCCTTCCATGGGCGCGAAAATGGATAATTTAAAATACCGGTCATAAATGTCAGAATAAGTTTTCACACGCACAGCCTGACCGGATTGGACCACGTCTTTCAGAGCCTCCCAAACAGCCATTTTTCCGATATTTGGCAAAAAGAGTCGGGCTGATTTTCCCATAATCGCTTCACCACTCAAGTTTAGCAGCCTTTCAAAGGCGCGGTTGACCTGAACAAACTCAAAATCTACCGGTTCTCCCGCAGAATCCCGGACCACTCTTGCCAAAACAAATCCGTTGACGGCGTGTTCGAAAAACTTTTTGTAATTCGATTCACTCTGACCCTGGTCCCCATCAATGGGCGCCAGATCTGCTTCGGTTACCTCTTCACCTGCATCGCGAATTATTGCCAATGTGTGAGGTTCTCCCTCCCAGATAAAGCTTGATATTTTACAGGGCACTGCATCAGCCATGTCCTGTCCGGGCAAACGAAGAACATGGTGACTGTTTAGAGAATCAATTCTAAGGAAAGATTTTTTAAAATCAGGCAGCTTTGCGGAAAGAAATTCACAGGCAGCAGAATTGGCGAATTGAACCACACCGCGCGCATCCAGCACGACCATTCCACCATGCAAATGGTCGATCAAGACACGAAAAAAAGTTTCTCGATTTTGATCTGGCGTGATATTTGGACGCTGTTTCAAATGTTTAATTACTCCTGATGTCCTGCTGCTCATCCCTAATGCAATCAGTTAATCTAATCTTCCCGCGTTGTTAATCTGCTTCTAAGCAATATCCATGCCAACATTGTCAATTTCACAAGATTGCATTAATTGAGCTTAGAAATGTAGCGCAAGTTCAATATCGGTTGCCTGCACAAGATCGGCTTATTAATCGGTTGCTTATCAGGGAGAAATTAAGCATTCAATATTCTATCCAACCAACCGTTAAGGTACCTTTACTTGATCAAAACTATCTGCCAATAATCCAACACCCACGCAACAATGAATTAACCTCAGCGACAAATCAAAACAACCTGTATTCTTCATCTTCTCGCAATAATTATAGCAATCGGCAGGCTCCAAACTGGCAGCGAGCAGTAATCTTGGGATAGCATGGATTAATATTGTTATATGCAAAAGGCCGGTTCTTAGTCTCATCAGAAATTGAGTTGTTCAGCCGGCTTTAATTTTCCCCCGTTTATATAAATTATTCGACGAATAATTCTCGTTTCAGTTTTACGCGCCGTTCATAGATTCGCCATAAAACCGGATGGAGTTTCGCTCTCGGTCTTCCTTGGCACTGTAAAGCGCTGCGTCAGCGTGTTTAAGCAGTGTGACCATATCTTCCCCATCCATAGAATAACATGCGACGCCAACACTCATTTTGACCATAAAGCTGGTCCCTTCCACCTGAATTGGCTGCTGGAACGCGGAGAAGATCTTTTCAACGACTTTTTCCACGTCTTCTCGCTCACAAACATCATAAAGCAGTACTGCGAACTCATCCCCGCCCCAACGCGAGACCAGGTCGCTCCCTCGCAGCGTCTCCTCAAATCTTTGGCCGACATTTTTTATAACCTCATCGCCAACCAGGTGGCCGCTTGTGTCATTGATCTCTTTATAATTATCCAGGTCAATCATTAAAATGGTTAACGGTTCCTCTTTGCGCTCGGCCAGGCGCAGGGATTGCTCCAGTTGTTCGTCGAACAGCCAGCGGTTGGGCAGCCCTGTCAGGGCATCGTGCTTGGCCATGTGCTCCATCTTTTCCTTGGCGGCTTCCAATTCTTCAGTGCGCTCCTGGACCTGCTGTTCCAGTTCCTCCATTTGTTTTTCCAGGGCAATGGACATCGTATTAAACGCCTCTGTCATATCTTTCAACTCTTCAAATAAAGGAGGTTCAATCTGATCTCCGAGCTGTTTTCGGTCTTCGCTGATTTGTTGAGCTTTGATCCCAATGCGCTCGAGAGGCGCAATAACCAGGCGGCGGTTGACCCAATCGATAAAGATGTTAATAATGAACGTGGTAATGATGACAAAACCTGTAATATATAAAATCAAATCTCGGATAAGCATATTGGCATAATCGATGACAATATCAACAATTTCCCGGGAGATCCCTTCCTGCCGGGCAAATTCAAGCCCTTCTTGCTCAATACGCGTTGAGATTTGTGAAAAGATGACATTAAGTGCCAGGTTCATCCCCACTGTGACAATGACCAAAGATATCAGCATCAGCCACACCACAAACTGGCGGATTTTCACGCTGCCAAAGAGCTTCCGGAGGACTTTCGTCTCTTTCGTTACTTCCATCGCACACCTTACTTCCGGTCTTCCTGGATGATCTCCAGGAAAACCTCAACAACCTCGGGGTCCAGTTCCTTTCCCGCCTGTTCTTTCAGGTATTTGATGGTTTTTTCTTCCGACCAGGCATCGCGGTAGGGCCGGTCTGATGTGAGCGCGTCCCATATATCCACCACCATGAAGATACGCGCTTCCAGCGGTATTTCCTCCCCCTCCCGGCCTTCAGGATAGCCGGAACCGTCCCAACGTTCGTGATGATAGTGCGGTATTTTCAGCGCGGGCTCTAAATAATCGATATCCTTGAGCATGTTGTAGGCAAACTTCGGATGCTGACGCATGATCTCCCACTCTTCCTCTGTCAGCGGCCCGGGTTTTCGCAAGATCCTGTCGGGGATGCCCATCTTGCCAATGTCGTGCAGGAACACGCCGCGCCGGATGTGCGGCAGGTCTTTTTCTTCAAAGCCGAATTCCCGCGCGATTTCCAGGCTCAGGTTCACCACGCGTTCACTATGGCCCTCCGTCTCCTGATCGCGCAATTCCAGCGCCGTGGCCCAGCCCTCAATCGTTTTATCGTAGGCTTTACGCAAGTTCTCGTTGGCCTGCTGCAGGTCATTGAACAGGGTGATGTTATCTACAGCTATCGCCGCCTGACCACACAGGGTTTCAGCAAAATTTATCCATTCTTCATCAGGATCCAACGGGTTGCGGTGGAACAACTCCAACACCCCCTCAAGCTGACCCTTCACGAGCATCGGCAGGCCATAAAATGAGGTAACCTCTTCTTCATACCAAATGATAGGAAAGTCTGCCCCTTTCTCACCGTAAGTCACTTCGGGTATGAAAATGCTTTCTTTTGTTTGGGCTATTTCCCCAGAATTTCCCTGACCCAGGGCAATCGGCTTATCAGTTTGCGGTTCTTCTTTCAATCCCAACCATGATTCAAGCTTCAAGGTGTTCGATGCTTCATCAAACAACAGCACAGCGGCCGCATCCACATCGAGCCCATCCCGGACATGCTGCAAAAGCACTGGCAGGGCCTCGTCCAGAGTCAGGCTGGTGGTGATTAACGAGTCGATCTTTCGCAGGATTTCCAGTTGCTCAAGCTGCCGGCGTGTCTGCTC
>JBMCLF010000124.1:0-5594 GCA_048615215.1 Candidatus Brevefilum sp. | reverse complement strand
CCTGGGTTAAGCCGCCTGATGCGGAAGGCCTGAACCGGGCTGAGAGGATTCTGGGCGATGCTGCCAGAATTGTCCTACCTGCTGAAGGTGAATTTGACTTCAGCGGGGACGAGGACTTGTTGAATGCCATCGTCGGGGTGATTACACGGCATCCGATGCGGGAATCTGAATTAGTCGAAGCGTTGGAGAAATGGTCTCCGGGCGAAGTGCGCCAAACGCTACAGTCTCTGTCCGACAGCGGCCAGGCTCAGGTGGTGGTACGGGAGGTGGAGCGCTTCTGGTCTGCTTCTGACGCATATTACGATCCTGAGGGTTTATAAGAGAGACCTCATGCCAAAATTTCCATTGCATGCACTGCAGCATTCGGTTTATTCCCAATTTCAATCGGATGATAAAGATGTAGTAGTGGGGTCGGCCTTTGGTGAGGATGTGGCTCTGACGCGGGTTGGAGATGACCTGCTAGCCTCGCATCTTGACCCGATTGAAGGTGCGGTGCAGGATATCGGCTGGTTAGCCGTGCATGTAGCCTGCAATGATATTGCCACATGTGGGGCAAGGCCGCGCTGGATCCAGCTGCTGGTAATGGTGCCGCGAGGAGATGAGATAGCTCTGCTAGAAACCATTATGGGTGATGTGTCCCGGGCGGCCAAGGAGGTGGGCGCGGTGATCATCGGCGGGCATACAGAATATTCTGACAATCTCTCCCGGCCGTTGGTGGCGGTGACGGCTTTTGGGCTGCTGGAAGGTAAGGAACCGGTGCTGACAAGCGGCGCACAGCCTGGCGATCACATCCTGGTGACCAAGGGCATCCCGTTGGAAGGGACGGCAATATTGGCGCATGATTTTGCAGAAGCGGCGCGGCGCCTGGGATTAACCGACGCTGACCTGTCGGAAGCAAAGGGACTGATGAAGCAGGTGTCTGTCGTGGCTGAAGCACTGATTTTGGCCGATAAGGGGGCTTCAGCCATGCATGATGTGACCGACGGCGGCCTACTGGAGACGCTGCGAGAAATATCTTACCTTTCTGATGTTGAAATATGGGTGGATTACGATAAAATCCCCATGCCGACGGTCGGCGAACGCTTTGCAGAGGCTTTCGGTTTTGACCCGATGCGAATGATCTCTTCTGGGACGCTGGTGGCAGCCGTTCCAGCCAATAAATTACGTTATGCAAGTAGGGCGTTAAATGAAGCAGGTATTCACTTTGCAGATATTGGATTGGTAAGTGACGGAGAGGGTGTACGCATTCAACGTGATAGGGAGGTGCTAGAATTTTTGGGAGTCCAGCCAGAGGAGGGCGAGCTGGCCAGAATGTGGGAGGAATATCAGCCGGATTAGAGAGAATGGAACTTTTCTCTGATATTGTGGATTTGTTGTGCTTTTGATCTATCAGGCAGCGCTATCTCTTATTATTTTTGATTCAAACTTCTATTTCACAAACATCATTTGCTGGCTCACATCGAACCTAAATTTTTGTAGATTGAGGCTAACATCACTACTGCGAAAATATATTTTCTGGGAGCGTGATATTATTTGCCTGCAATTTCTGGGCAAATCCGGGTCGAATGCCTGTAGATTCCTGGGTTCCCTGAACCACGCCGTTAATATAATTCGTCTGGTTGAATTGAAACAGATCCTGCATAACGACCGTATCACCTTCCAGGCCCTGCACTTCAGATACCTTAACAATCTTTCTTGTTCCGTCACGCATTCGAGAAAGATGGACGACCAGGTCAATGGATGACGATACCTGCTCTCGAATTGCTTTTAAGGGAAGTTCCATGCCTGCCATTAACACCATTGTCTCGATTCTCCGCAAGGTGTCTCGGGGTGAGTTGGAGTGGATCGTCGTCATTGACCCATCGTGGCCGGTGTTCATTGCCTGCAGCATGTCAAGTGCCTCACCACCACGGCACTCGCCTACAACGATACGGTCAGGGCGCATGCGTAAGGCGTTGATCACTAACTGACGGATTGTTATCTCGCCTTTGCCTTCGATGTTTGGTGGCCTTTTTTCCAGCCGGACAATGTGAGGCTGGTTTAACTGAAGTTCTGCAGTGACTTCAATGGTGATAATTCGATCCCTTGGGGGAATAAAGGATGAAAGGACATTCAAGAAAGTTGTTTTGCCAGTGCCGGTACCACCAGAAACGACCAGGTTAATTTTAGCTTCGACACATGCTTTTAAGAATCTCGCAAGTTTTTCTGATACTGTGCCGTTTGCAATTAGATCCTGAACGGTGAAGGGGTGCGTTGCAAATTTACGGACTGTGAGGATTGGGCCAGTCAAAGAAAGAGGGGGGATATCGATCAATCATATTGTGCCTCATCAGAAGCAATAAAATAATAAATATCGAAGAACTGGATGGGTTATAATTCCTCTGGAGGACTTATGCCCATTCGCATTTTGCCAGACCACATCGCTTCCCAAATCGCCGCCGGTGAGGTGATTGAACGTCCTGCATCGGTGGTAAAAGAGCTGGTGGAAAACGCCCTGGACGCCGGGGCAGATGAAATTATGGTAGAAATCAAGGGGGCTGGCAAACGTTTGATTTCCGTGGTGGACAACGGCGCTGGCATTCCCCGTGAGGAGTTGATGCTGGCTGTCAGTCGCCATGCCACCAGCAAGCTGTCACAGGCTGAAGAACTGATGCATATCCGGACCCTCGGCTTTCGCGGGGAGGCGCTGGCCTCAATCGGGTCAGTTTCGCGCATGCATGTAGAATCTCGGGCAGAAGGGGCGGACTTGGGGGCGGACCTTATTGTGGAAGGTGGCAAGTTAGGTGATCTGAGGCAAAAAGGCATGCCGCAGGGGACCAGGATCACCGTGCAGGATTTGTTTTACAACGTGCCGGCTCGGTTAAAATTTCTCAAAACAGAAAACACAGAACGGCGTCATGTGGAAGCACTGGTCACGCGCTATGCGTTGGCCTACCCGCACATCCGCTGGGAGCTGGTCGTAGACAACAAACCGTCACTGCAGACCAGCGGTAACGGCGACCAGCGCGAGGTGCTGGCGGGCCTGTACGGGGTGGATGTCGCCAAACAAATGCTGGCGGTTGACTTCAAAGAAGAGGATTACCATATTCACGGGTTCATCAGCCCGATCACGCTCACACGATCAAACAGGCGTGAGATCACGATTTTTGTCAATGGGCGCTGGGTGCAGGACAGTGCTGTGACGGCAGCGATCATCAAGGCCTACCACACGATGCTGATGGTAGGTCGCTACCCGATCGTGATCCTGTTCATGGAAATGCCGCCAGAGATCGTGGACGTCAACGTTCACCCGGCCAAGGCTGAGGTGCGTTTCAGGGAGAGTGATAAGGTCTTTACCCGCACGCAACGCGCGGTGCGCCGGGCTTTGCTGGCTTATTCGCCCGTACCAGATTTGCGCCCGCGTCAACTGTGGGGCGGACAGGAAGAAGGGCAAGAAAGAGAGGAAGATCCCGCATGGCAGATGTCGGCTGCCATCCCGGTGGCGGAGAGCGAACCCGGTGATGAACCTTCAGCACGCGTCCAGATCCATACTGGTGCAGAGAATGTAGATCGGCTGCCGCTGCTGCGGTTGATCGGTCAGGTGGCGTCCACGTATCTGGTGGCGGAAGGTCCTGATGGATTGTATCTGATTGATCAGCACGCCGCCCACGAACGGGTATTGTTCGAGACTTTAATGGCCCAGCAGCAGGCTGATCGGGTGCCATCGCAGTCCCTTTTGGAGCCGGTGAATGTTGTGCTTCCGCCTGAAAAAGCCCGGCTGCTTGAAGACCAACTGCCGCTTTTAGAGACGCTGGGCTTTCAGGTAGAACCCTTCGGACCGAACACCTTCACAGTCCGGGCGATTCCGGCCCTGCTATTGGGGGGAGATCCGGAGGCTGCGCTGAATGTGGTGGTTTCGGATTTTGAGGAAGACGAAACACCGCTGGCTTCGGCCAGGGAAGCCAAACTGACCGCTCGGATTTGCAAACGGATGGCAGTCAAGGGCGGGCAGGCCCTCTCTCCTGAGGAGCAGCGGGCTTTACTGCACAAATTGGAAGCCTGCCAATCGCCGCGCACCTGCCCCCATGGGCGACCGACGATGATCCACCTCTCTGCCGATCTGCTGGAACGCCAGTTCGGACGGCGAGGAGCGAGGTAGGCTGGCGCATGCCCCGTTTCTTTCTTTCTGGCTTGATTAATATTGAAACGAACCTGGCGATTGATGGTTTTCCGCTGGAATACTTTCCGGTACGCTATCTTTTTAATGTCATTCAAACCACGGTCTCAGGTGTGGGGTTCAATACTGCCGCCGCACTGACGGCTTTAGGAAATCAGGTAAAATTTGCTTCGCTGATTGGCCCGGATGACAATGGATCTCTTGCCAGGAAGGCCCTAAAGAATGCAGAAATCCCGGATGAAATGGTGCTCGAGCAGAGCAGTGCGACCGCGCAGTCCGTGGTCCTCTACAATCCCGAAGGGCGCCGGCAAATCCATGTAGATTTAAAGGACATCCAGGGTTTTATTTACCCTGAGGAAGTTGCCCAAAAAGCCCTTGTAAAAAGTGACATGGCGGTGTTGTGCAATATCAATTTTTCCCGAAATTTAATTTCCCTGGCAGAGGATTCAGGGATCCCCATTGCTACGGATGTGCACGATCTTTCAGATGTTGATGATGACTACAATAAAGACTTCATGGCTTCGGCGGCGATCCTGTTTTTGAGCGATGCCTGCCTGCAGGGTACACCTGAGACGGTGGCCAAAGCGCTGCTGGCGCGGTATGGGATTGAGATTGTGGTAATTGGGCTGGGAGAGAAAGGCGCGCTCCTGGCTGTGCGTCAGGATGAGTTCATGGGGCGCTTCCCGCCAGTTTTTACCCGGCCGGTGGTCAACACCATCGGTGCTGGCGATGCCCTGTTTTCTGCTTTTTTGGACCGCTATTTGCGGTTCGGAGATCCCTACCGCGCCCTGCAGGAGGCGATGGTTTTTGCCTCCTACAAGATTGGTGAGAAGGGCGCAGCGGAGGGTTTCTTAGGTGGTAAGGAACTGGATGATTGGGTTGCGAAAATCAAGGATAAGGAGTGAACCATGCGGGGATTGTGGCTGGAAAATCAAAAACTGTCTTACAGAAAAGATTTGAAGGAACCGGCGGTAAGCCCCGGCATGGCCAAAATCCGCATGATCCAGGCGGGAATTTGCGCCACCGACCTGGAGATGACGCGCGGATATTATCCTTTCACGGGCGTCCCCGGTCATGAATTTGTGGGGGAGGTGATAGAAGCACCGATGCATAGGGATTGGGAAGGTCGGCGCGTCGTCGGTGAGATCAACCTGACCTGCGGCCATTGCGAAGCCTGTCTGGACGGGCGTGAGCATCACTGCGAAAACCGCACGGTGTTGGGCATTCTTGGGCATGATGGTGTCTTCGCTGAATTTTTTACCTTGCCGGTAGAAAATCTGCACATTGTCCCGGACAATGTAACGGATGACCAGGCTGTATTTACCGAACCCCTGGCAGCGGCGCTGGAGATCCAGCAGCAGGTGAAAATCCAACCCGGGATGCGGGTTCTGGTGGTAGGGGCCGGGCGGCTGGGAATGCTGATTGCGCAATCGCTGAA
>JBMCLF010000123.1:0-5656 GCA_048615215.1 Candidatus Brevefilum sp. | reverse complement strand
CGGGCTTCAACTTTTTCCCATGAAGACATCAGGAGGTTAAAAGTTTGTACGGAGATTATACGGTTTTTTCATTAATCCGTCCACTTGGTTAAAATGAATATGTAAAGAATGATGGTTTTTTAGCCTTATGGAGGGTATGTTATGCAATCAAAAATTGTGATCTTTGGTGCAACGGGCGGGATGGGTTCTGCCATTGCAAGAAAGTTGTCTGGTGAAGGATACGCACTGCACCTGGTGGCCCGGGATGGAATTGAATTGCAATCACTGGCATCAGAACTGGATGCCGGCTGGACTGCAGGCGATGTACGCAAGGAGGCACTCTTTTCCCGTGTGACAGAAGATGCCGGCGAGCCTCTGGGTGGATTGGTCTATGCTGTTGGAACCCTAAATTTAAAAGGCTTCAACCGTCTGACCGCCGAGGAGATGGCGCAGGACTTTGAAGTTAATGCTTTAGGCGCGGCTCTGGCCGTGCAATATCTTGCACCTGCCCTGCGCAAGAATGAGAATCCCGCTTCGGTGGTGATGTTCTCGAGCATCGCGGCGGAGCAGGGCTTTAAACTGCACGCTTCAATGGGTCTGTCCAAGGGAGCGGTGCGTGGGTTGACCCTCTCGCTGGCGGCGGAACTGGCGCCGAAAATCCGTGTGAATGCCATTTCACCCTCACTAACCCAAACAGACATGGCTGAGGGCTTGCTGGCCAACGAAAATTTGGCAGATGCAATTAGCAAGATGCATGGCATGCAGCGCCTTGGCACTCCTGAAGATATGGCTGCCATGACCGCCTTCTTGATCTCTGAGGAATCCGGCTGGATCACCAGTCAAATTTTTGGGGTCGACGGCGGACGCTCAACGCTGCGTATTAAAAGCTGATGCTCTTGCTTCGGCACAGCACAGTAGGGGGATTGGATATAATTTAACTATCAGCAAATAAACTTGAAAGCAGGTTTGTATGGCCACCACGCTCTGGATCCTTGGCGACCAGCTCAGCCCTGTTCATCCCGCGCTCGCAGGTTCTGAATGCGGTGAAGATCTGCAGGTTTTGATGATCGAGAGCGCTGATCGGATTCAGCGTTTGCCCTTTCATGCCAAAAAACTGATTTTATTAATAAGCGCCATGCGCCACCAGGCAGAGACTTTGCGGGAGACTGGTTACACTGTGGACTACCAGCAGGCACAAGATATGCTCTCTGCCATCAAAGCGCATTGTGATGAGTTTCAACCGGACCGCCTGGTGGTGATGAGAGCCAGTAGTTTTCGTGGACGAGCGTTTCAGCAGGGGGCTGTCCGACAGATTGGGAATCACAGTTGAGGTCCTACCTAATACTCAATTCTTAACCAACCGTTTTGATCCTCTTCCTGAGGTTGAACCGGATGGTGACGTCCGGCAGGAGATCTTTTACCGCGCCATGCGCCGGCATTTTGACCTGTTGATGGATCAGGATGGCGAGCCAAAGGGAGGCAAATGGAATTATGACAAACACAACCGCCAGCCTCTGCCGGATGATGCGGATCCACCAAAACCAGTCCAGTTTGAGCCGGATGAGATCACCCTGGAGGTGATAGACGAAATCAGTGGGCGTGATGGCGGCTTTGGGTCGTTGAAGGATTTTAACCTGGCTGTAACCCCGAAAGACGCTAAGAGGGCGGCGGATGACTTTTTTGAGCAGTGACTGGCGGATTTTGGTGCTTATGAAGATGCCATGAGCCAGGACCACGCCGTGCTGTTCCATTCCAAACTTTCGGCCTACCTCAACCTGGGCCTGCTGGACCCGCTGGACCTGGCCCGGCGTGCTGAGCAGGCTTACCTGGATGAAAAGGTTGAGATCAACAATACTGAAGGCTTTATCCGGCAGGTGGTGGGCTGGCGGGAATATATGGTCTGGCAGTACCAGCGGCTGATGCCCGGGCTGGCTGAAGGCAATGCTTTTGATGCCCAGCGGAAACTGCCTGAATTTTTTTGGACGGGTGAGACGACGATGAACTGCCTGAAGAACGTTCTAACCCGGGTCCTCAAGGACGGCTACGCCCATCATATTGAGCGGCTGATGCTGCTTGCTAATTTCTGCACGCTGGCCGGGATCCGGCCTCAAGTAGTGCTGGACTGGTTTACGTCAGCCTTTATTGACGCCTACGACTGGGTGATGGTCCCTAATGTAATCGGGATGGGGTTGTATGCCGATGGCGGCCGGATCGGCACCAAGCCTTATGTCGCTTCGGCCAATTACGTAAATAAGATGAGCGATTACTGCGGAGGCTGCCATTATGGCAAAAACCAGCGCACGGGAGAGGGAGCTTGCCCATTCAATTTCCTATATTGGGGATTTTTGCTGCAGCATGAGGAAAAATTGCGGGAGAACCCACGCATGGCACGCATGCTGTATAACTTGAAGTATCTGGATGAGGAAGAACGGAAGAAGGTGAGTGAGGCAGTGGGGAGGTTTTTGGCGTAGGTTTTTTTGTAGGCTGCGCAGCGCAGTTCTGCGTACCAATAGATGCGCGAATAAACTCTGTGTATTGAACGTGCAGGATAGGAATAATAAAGCGCTCAAATTTGGATCACTCCTTCATGCATAATCTCTGTGGCATCCATCGCAACAGCTTATAACTTTCTCGTACTTTTACTGCCTAACCCACTAAACCTGTGCTGTTATTATCACGATTCGCTCCAGCAGTCCAAAATGGAGTTGCGTTTCGCTATATAGAGAAGTTGCAACGAGGAAGATGTTTTAGAAAAATTCTTAGGTTATTATCCTGAAATTGAGATCCATCTTAAGGGATCTATATTTTTGACATTTAGTGAAAATTTTGGGTTTATTTTCATTATCCCGTATAATTTAATTGAGGAACGGTTACAGTTCATTATATACACAAGTGAAAAGAGGAAAAATGAGTTTTTCTGCACCTACTAAAATTGCCTGGTGGATCGCGCTGATTCTTGGTGTCCTGGGCCTGCTGGGGAGATTTATGGACATCCCCTTTGTGTCGGATAATAATTTTTGGTTTCTGTTCGCCGGCTGGCTTTTGTTTGTGATTGCCACATTATTTAATGACATTTAAGCCCGGTCCCCTCATGGGCTGCCATAAGCGGCAGCCCATGAGGGTTTTTTGTGGTTCTTAAGCTGATTTCGATTTTCGGCGGGTAATCGCTTGAGCGAACTCGAACCTGGTGAAAGCTGTTATTCGCGAAATTATATCCATTTAAATTTGTATTGAAGAAGGGGCTGGGGGATAATGCAGTGCGAAGTCAAAACTATGATCCATGTTGAAAAATTATATAAAAACTGGGGGAGATATTTTTATTCAAAGCAGATGTTTGTAATTTGGAAAAGATGACTAAGGATTTTATATGTGGGTGCGTTTCCGACAATCAATTCTTTTTATCAATTAATTGGTTTAAAATCAAGATATTGTAATATAATTATTCTATAGCATTAAATGTGCCAAATTTCAGAGGATTTGTTCATGCCCCAAAAAAGACCAAACATCATCCCGCGTCTCAATCACTGGCGTACACACCTTAACCGATTGATTTCACCTGAATCTGCCCCTTCGATTGAGATTAAAGTGGGCACGCGTCTGCGGGTTCTGCGCCAAGCGCGCGATCTTTCGCAGCGCGAATTAGCCGATTTGAGCGGTCTGAACTTCAACACTTTAAGCCTGATCGAGACCGAGAAATCTTCACCCAATGTGAGCACATTGCAGCAACTGGCTGAAGCCCTCGAGGTGCCGATTACAGCCTTTTTTGAACCACCGGCAGCACAACAGCCGGCAGTCGTCTATCAAAAATCAGGAGAACGACCGAGTGTCGCTTTTGACCATGGAACCTTCGCTGATTTGGGCGGGGGGCTAACTCTGGGTGAAGGGACACCCCTGCTGTTGAACCTCGACCCGGGGCAGGAATTTGGGGAGGGGCCGGTCGCCCACACCGGACAGGAATTTGTCTACTGCTTGTCGGGAGAATTGGTTTACTCGGTGGATGGCCAAAATTATCATCTGGCGTCAGGGGACAGCCTGATCTTTGAGGCGTCTTTGACGCACCTCTGGTCTAATCCGGGCGAAGCGCCTGCGCAGGCGTTGGTGGTGATCTGCCCGGCGGACCGGGATGACAGATCTGTGACCCGGCACCTTCCAGTGGAGGATGAGGGATGAGAGAATGAGGTGTTTTAAATAATCCGGTTAATTTGCCCCCTTTCGTGTATGCTGACACAAGCACATGAAAACCTTATCTTTCTGAGATAATAATTTTTTTGGAGGACTAATGCCAATCGATAACACTTTCATAGCCGTCCTGACCGCCAGCGGCGTTTCTGCTCTGGTGACATGCGCCGGGATTTACGTTATCGTCAAGTTCGCCATTTGGGGGCAGCGCAACGCGGCTTATTTCATGGGTTTTGCGGCGGGGATATTGATGACCACTTCGCTGATGCACCTCTTGCCCGAAGCCTACGAGATGAGCCCTCAGGCACCTATCTGGGTGTTGGTTGGGTTCATGACACTTTACATCTCCAATAGGATTCTGCACATCTATGGTATCCATGACCATCACGGGACGGATCTCACTCTGGGAGTGATCCCGATGATCGGAATCGGCATTCATTCCCTGTTGGATGGCTTTATCCATACGGTGACCTTTAATGTGAGCGTTTTCACCGGCGTGTTGGCATCGATCGGCATGGTGTTGCACGAATTTCCTGAGGGGATCGTAACTTTCTTGTTGCTGGCGCGGGGCGGGTTTTCCCTCAAGAATGCGATCTTGTGGGCGGTGCTGGCGGCGGGTCTCACCACGCCGCTAGGAACCTTGATTGCCTACCCCTTCGTACACCAGATCGAAGAATCCATTTTGGGTGTGCTGCTGGCTTTTTCGGCCGGCGCGCTGGTGTATGTGGGTGCCACGCATCTGATCCCGGCGATGGAGAAGGAGGAGCGGCCCAATACGTTGTGGGCCATGTTTGGCGGTATTGCTATTGCCCTGGTGATTGTCTTCACCTCAGCACATTAGTTCCCTAAAAGGTTTAAAAATGAAAGGAGGCGCATGATGATCAAGCGGGTGTTCGGCCCGGTGCCTTCGCGGCGGTTAGGTCAGTCATTAGGGGTAGACCCGGTGCCGCTGAAGACTTGCAATTGGAACTGCGTTTACTGCCAGTTGGGGCGGTCGCGCCCCCTGTGCACGGAGCGGCGGATTTGGTTTCCCAATTCAGAGATCCTGGCCCAGGTGAGGGCAACGCTGGAGGCACACCAGCCCGGAGAGATCGATTGGATCACATTTGTCGGCTCGGGCGAGACGGCACTGCACGCCGGCCTGGGCGAGATGATCCGGGGTGTGAAGAAGCTGACGGACCTGCCCGTTGCGGTGATTACCAATGGCTCGCTGCTGTATATGACCGAAGTGCGCGAGGCCCTTTCCGCATCAGATGCAGTTCTGCCCTCGCTGGATGCGGGTAATCCCGCTCTTTACCAGCGGATCAACCGGCCGCACCCATCGCTGACTTTTACAGGGCTCACGGATGGCTTGATCGCCTTCCGTGAAATGTATGCGGGCCAATTATGGCTGGAGGTGATGCTGGTACGCGGCTTGAACGATACGGAGGAAGCATTACGTGAGATATCTGGCTGGCTGGAGAAGATCCGCCCGGATGAGGTCCATGTGGTCCAGCCA
>JBMCLF010000122.1:0-5657 GCA_048615215.1 Candidatus Brevefilum sp. | reverse complement strand
CACCTGGCAGAAGACTTCGCCGCATTCGAGCTGCTGCGCCAGCGGAACATCCGTAACAACCGGTGTCGGTGTGGCGGTTGCCACAGCCGTCGGCTGTATTGTGCGAGAAGGTGTGCTGGTCATTCCCGGATCAGTAGTCGCTGTGACTGTGTTCGTTTGAGAGACAGGCCTCGTTGGCACGGGAGCTTCGGTTTCACAAGCAACAGCTACCGCGCCTAATAGCAGGAGTATGAATAATAATAATCTATTGGTTTTAAACATAAATCAGCTCAGGTTCAAACCACCGCGCTCTTCTAATGTTTGGCACAATGAGTTTTCAAGTTTTCCGGCTTGTTTTTCCAACCCCCTCAATTCATTTAACATCCGGGCTGGATCCGATTCTTTCTCCAAGCCCAGGAGATTGATGCGAACATTAAGGCCTGCGCCTTTCAGGGCCGCCTGAGAAAGCGCAGCGGCCGTTCCTGCATCGGAAACGGCATTGACGTTGCCAATTTCCGCCGCTCTGACAGCCAGCCGCAAAATCTGTACAGCGTTACGTGCCACATGAAGGGGTACTTCAGCGGCGTTGATCGAGGCTGCCTGGATCGCATGAATGCGATCTTCTTTTTGCCGTTCGGTATCACGGGGCAGGCGGCGAGCTTTCATATAGGCTTCGAAGGCCTCGGCATCTTTTGCCACCGCTTCTTTCATCAGCCCCATTAGATCAGAAGCTTCTTCAATCAGAGTCCACATTTCAGCTTCTACATCGGCATATTTCTTCTTTCCGACAGTAACCCGGCCTACCATGGCAACCAGAGAAGCAGCCATGGCTGCCCCATATGCTGAAGCGCTGCCCCCACCTGGTGTGGGTTCTCCGGAAGCAAGTGCTTCGAGAAACCCATTTGAATTTTCGCTGTTGTTTTTCTCAGCCTGGGAATTTGATGAATCAAACAATCGAGTTTCCAGGATCTGATCGGGCTCAAATTGATCCATTTGCATATACCATACTGCTGCATCCATCACAGCCTGATTTGGGACCAATCCAACCAGTTCAGAGTGATGCACCTGGACCCCATACCGATGCGCTTCCCTGCGGATCAACTCAACCACTCGCGCCATGGGTGTGCGGCGGAAATTGGTCAAGTTCATGGAAACCTGCGCCTTGCCGTCCACCAGAACCCCCATCGACTTTACAAAACGCAGCCCCCCTGATGAATGGCGAATCGCCCGTGCAATTTTATTGGCGATTGAAACATCATCCGTGCTCAAATAGACATTAAACGCAATCAGCGGCTGACGCGCCCCAATGACCGTCGCCCCAGCCCCCGTCACTCTTGCCGGTCCAAAATCCGGTTCTCGGGCAGGATTTCCACCTATCTCTTCTTTGAGCGCCTCGTATTCTCCCCTTCGAATATCCTCCAGGTTAGTGCGATCCGGTCTCGTGGCAGCCTCTTCATAAAGGTAAACGGGGATCTTCAGGTTCTCCCCCACCCGCTTGCCCAGCTGGCGTGCAATCTCCACGCATTCAATCAATGTAACGCCCGAAATCGGCACAAATGGCACCACATCCGTGGCGCCAATGCGAGGATGCTCGCCCTGGTGATTGTCCAGATCAATCAACTCAGCAGCCCTTGCTATCGCCCGGTAAGCTGCTTCTTCAACAGGTTCGGGCGGACCCACAATTGTGACCACAGTGCGGTTATGATCGATATCGGAATGTTGATCCAAAATGCGAACCTCCTCAACCGATTCAATTTCATCGATAATTTCTTTGATCACATTGGCACGTCTCGCTTCGGAAAAATTTGGAACGCATTCAACGATTTGTTTGGGCATTTTATCTCCTGATTGGTCCGGGTTTTAAACATTATACCAATTTACAGGGCTATTCATTCCTTCAGTCAAATAGCGGCGTGTAAATTAGTCAATTCATCGAATGACCAATTATTCGACATCAAACACAATTTTGGAATTATTAATCAAATTATCTGAAATCGGGCAGCGCTCATCAACCCGCTGGAAAAAGGCCTGCTTCTGCTCATTCGACATGTCGGCATCAATATCAACACTAACCCGAATTTCAGTAAAACCAGCCCGGCCTTCTTCAGACTTTCCAAGCAAGAAGGCTGGATCATAATCACCCTCGATACTGACATCAAATCCACGCAATTCAATCTGTTCCTGATTGGCGATAATTGCAGCAATAGTGCCAAGACATCCGCCCAAGGAAAATAACAAAAATTCCATTGGGTTTGCACCAGCATCTTTACCGCCACTGGCTAAAACCTGATCGATAATCACACCGTGGCCACGCGCCTGAGCATCAACACGCATGCCACCTTTCCAACTTGCTGTCGCTTTTACGATTTTCTTCATTATTCAATACCTCCTTATGCATACCATAAACAGTTGAGGGAATATCACAATCCTAATAATTAACACAAATATCTCAGAATTTAGTTAACCTGTAAGGATTTGTAATCGGAAAAAATCATTTTTCAAACCATCTGACCATGAGTTGATCCCAATCTCCTATATTAATAACGCAAACTTTAATCGTATAGATTTTTGTTTTTATCAACCTTCTATAAACAATCTCAAAATTTTCTGATAATTAAATAAAAAAAGTCAATATTGCTATTGACATAATTTAACTCTATGCTACAATTGAATTATAGCATTAGTGAGCCATTTTAATTTTTTGAAGTTTTTGCTGCAAAAAATTCAAAAAAGTTAATATGTGCTTCAATATCATTATTATATCATAATTAGGCTGTCAGACAAGGTCTTATATACCGAAAAAAGGAGGCGTTGATGCAAAAATTGCCGGAAAAATGCCCAATCTGTAAGTCGGATATTCTGGTCACACGATTTTTCTGTCCGCACTGTGATTCAGCCGTTGAGGGACATTTTCAACCCCATTCAGGCCCGCTTGCAAATCTGACCGATGAACAGATCAATTTCGTGCTGACCTTCATCCGCTGCGAGGGACGGTTCAACCGCATGGAAGAAGAGCTTAATTTCTCCTACCCCACCCTGCGCAACCGGCTGTATGATGTCATCCGTGCCCTGGGCTTTGAACCGGGCAAGGATGAAGAACCGACACTCTCTCCCGAAGATCGACGCCGCATCCTCGACGACCTCGAAAAGGGAAAAATCTCCCCACTTCAGGCACAGCAACTACTTCAAGGCCTGGAAGTGGAACCCAAGAAAGGTGATTAGCCATGGCCTCAACAGAAGAAAGAATGCGAATTTTGATGATGGTTCAGGAAGGAAAGATCTCTGCCGCTGAAGGCGCCAGGTTAATTGAAGCGCTGGACGACCTCAGTGAGCCCTCCCTGCCGATTAAAGCAACCTCGGCCGGCAGCCCAACTGGCAAAAAACCCAGGTATTTGCGTGTCATGATCACGGACACTGATACCGGAAAAGCCCGGGTAAACGTCCGCCTTCCAGTTTCACTAATCAATTCTGGCATGCGCATGGGCGCTCGTTTTGCACCTGAAATTGAAGGGCTGGAGATGGAAGACCTGAACGCCTGGTTGAACTCGGGCGAAGTGGGCCAAATCGTGGATATCTTTGATGAAGAAGACGGCGAGCATATTGAAGTATTTCTCGAATAAAAAATCACACTGCCCATAACAATGACCCTTGCGCCTGAAAAGGTTTTCAGGCGCAATTCATTATCAAACAATATTTATAATTGAAATGTTGATCAGAGTCACATATTAGCCAAAATAACAAAAAAAGATGTTTCAGTAAATATCTTTATTAAACAACGGAAATATTCTGGCAAGATTTCCAAGATAAATTATTAACAATGTCGAGAATAAAATGACAGAAGAAACAAAACAAAAAGAAAATCAAAACTGGCAGTTTCGCTTTTTCACGATTTGGTTCGGTCAATCCTTTTCCATGTTGGGCAGCCACCTGGTCGGCTTTGCCTTCGTCTGGTATTTAACAGAACAAACCGGTTCAGCCACCATCTTAACATTGGGAACCTTAGTGCAGGTATTGCCCTCCGTGATAATTGGACCTTTTGCTGGTGCTCTTGTTGACCGCTGGAACCGAAAACTCGTTATGGTACTGTTTGACAGCATTACCGCCCTTTTCACGCTTTTTGTTGCTGTAATGTTCGTCTTGGACCAGGCTCAAATCTGGCATATTATGTTGGTAATGTTCGTTCGATCAGCCTGCGGCCAATTTCAATGGGCTGCTATGACGGCATCAACCACATTAATGGTGCCCAAACGCCACCTATCCCGTGTAGCAGGAGCAAACCAGACCCTTCAAGGTATTATGAATATTGTCGGGCCGGCTTTGGGTGCTTTCCTGATCGCGGCCCTGCCCATGCAAGGTGTTTTATTCATCGACGTATCCACCGCATTTCTAGCTGTGGTCCCCTTGCTGTTCTTCACCCTCCCCCAACCCACCCGCAATGGCACTGCAACCATGGCAGAGAAGCCTGAAAAAACCTCTGTGTTCCAGGATATTGCAGAGGGTTGGCGATATGTCACTGGCTGGCCTGCATTGATGGGCATCATTTTGCTGGCCATGTTGATCAACTTCCTGATCAACCCGGCTTTTTCACTTCTGCCGCTGGTGGTGACCGATCATTTTGGCAAGGGTGCTTATGAATTAGGGTTCATTAACTCAGCCTTTGGCATTGGCACCATTCTGGGTGGCCTGATCCTAAGTGCCTGGGGCGGCTTCAAAAACCGCATAATGACATCTCTGGTTGCTTTAACAGTTTCCGGTGGTGCTGTGATGCTGGTTGGGGTTGCTCCCTCAAATGGATATTTTCTTGCGTTAGTTGGAATGGCATCTTTTGGCTTTCTGAATCCCATGGTCAACGGCCCACTCTTCGCTGTGATGCAGGCCAAAGTCGAACCCGAAATTCAGGGGCGTGTCTTCTCATTCCTCCAGGCGGGAGCTTCATTTGCCAGTCCTTTAGGCCTGGCAATTGCAGGCCCAATCTCCGATGCCACAAGCAATCAACTTTGGTTTTTGGTTGGGGGGATTCTGACCATGGTCGCTGGCCTGGTTTCATTCTTCGTACGTGATATCCGGGAAATTGGGGAAGGGATTGAAGAGGATGAGATTATCCCCCCGGAAGGCGGAGAAGAGTCCCATCCACAAGAACTGGAAAATGCACTTCCTTGAAAGAGATGTTAATTTTTAACCAACCCTGGTTTTAAAAACTTTTAGACCGGGGTTTTTATTTTAAGGGCCTTCGGTTGTGATGTAATCGGACACATCCACGTTTAGAACGATGTCTTCAATACGAGCTACCAGCCATGGAGTATCCTCATCCATCCACTGTGCGGCAAATAACACCGGAATCTGCCATCCGCCTACATCACCCCATTCCTTCGCTTGAGCCTGCCAGAGGGTCTTTTCTTCATCGCCTGGGTTCTTCCACCGCAAGGCCTCCATTGTTTCAATAAGCCCGGTTTGCTCGCCAAAATGCACAACAAAGGAATCTTTTTTATCTTTGAATGGCACAATCAGCCGGGCCGTATGGGCATCCATTGACTCCCATTGCACTCCGGTCGTGCTGAGATAAACGCCCGGGAAAGTCATTGTCTCGCTCCACATCCCCAGGTTCGCGGCTTCATCAACCTGTGGTTCATCTTCAATTATGCCAAAGGGCAGCGCCAGGCGGCTGTGCCAATCCAGAA
>JBMCLF010000121.1:0-5660 GCA_048615215.1 Candidatus Brevefilum sp. | reverse complement strand
GACGACAGCTATTTTGATGAGGGTTTTCGAGCGCTTTTATCGGGTGTATATGATTCCTTAGGCCAGGAAGTCCCCCGATTTGTGCGCGTGCCGATTATCCAAACAGCGCCTATTACCCCCGAACGGCCCTTCAGCGGAAAATCAACACCTGAAATTGACGGACAGCCAGATCCCGCCTGGGAAACGGCTGCTTATTATCCCTTTTCTGGCGACGGTCCTGTTGCAGGTATGTATGCCACCCTGGATAAGGAGAACATCTATCTGCGTCTCGACCTCAAGGAGCGGCTAAGAGATCATGAACTTGGATTTTACTTCAGGAGCCCGGGCTTTGAAGGTCCCAGCACAGCTTTTGCCCATGAATCAGACATCTTGTTGGGATTTAATGCCAACAAATTCCTATCATGGACGGGTGGTATGACTGTGGATGTTTATGATGCGCAGGAAGACGGGTGGGGCCTGTTTGATCTTGGTGCTGGCAGGGCGATGATGGGTGATGATGTCATGGAATTTTCATTACCTCTCAGGCTGTTGGGAGAGTTATCTGCTGGCGATGCTTTACGAATGACCTTGATCCTTGAACCAGAGGGAACTCGCTTCCCCGATGATGGGCCGGCACAAATCGTTTTGCCAGATCTTGGAGAAACGGCGATTGTTCTGGAAGTTCAGGATCCGGTGGGTGATGATTACGGCCCTGGGACCTATGTTTACCCTGAAGATGCTGTCTTCAAGGAATCTGTTTTTGACGCTAATTCCTTCTCTGTGGGATACGATCAGGAAAATCTCGTTTTGAAATTCGGCTTTGTCGGGCCAGTGGAAAATCCCTGGGGATCACCAAACGGCCTGTCTTTACAGACGCTGGATGTTTATATCGATACTGACCCAGACAGCGCCACGGGTGCCAGACAGCTTTTGCCAGGCCGAAATGCAGCACTCGTTGAGGGCTCTGGTTGGGAGTATGTGGTTTGGGCGGAGGGATGGAACCCGCAAGTGATGCAGGTAGACCCTGAAACTGGATCCGCAGTCGCTTATTCTGAAGCGTCCAGTGCGTTGAAAATTAATGTTGATACTGCCAAGAACGAGGTGGTTATTCGTGTGCCGTTGTACTTCTTTGGTGAAGAAGAGCCGGAAAATTGGGCCTACGCTGCTGTTGTCCTCAGCCAGGAGGGTTATCCTTCTGAAGGTGTTTGGCGTGTGAGGGATATCGCCCCTACACCGGCGCAGTATCTTTTGGGTGGAGCACCAGCGGATGTCAATCACACACGGATCATTGACCTGATTCTGCCGGAAGATGCCCCACAGGACCAGGCGGAGCTGCTCTCCAGATATCCGAGCACCCAGGATGCGATCGACACCCTCTCACCGGATGATTTTCCGCAAATTCCAATGCTGGAACCTGGTAATGAATAACAATTTTTGAAAATTGAGGTAAGATTCTTTTCCACTCACCATCATGCGAGCCAGGCTTATGAACAAAGAAAATCCTGAGATAAAAATCCAAGACCAGATGCGCGAGTCTATCGAGGTGATCATGACAGACGGCACCGTCATGAGCGGACCCAGACATACACCCGTTGAGAAGTTCATTAAAGTCTATCAGGATCTGGACAAGCCACAAATCGTGGGCGCCATTGTAAACAATGAACTGCGAGAGCTGACATTCCCACTATCCGCGGATGCAAAGGTCAGTCCGGTGGATATGTCAGATTCGGATGGCGCACGGATATACCGCCGATCATTGACCTTCTTGCTGGAGGTAGCCTTTTTGGAACTGTTCCCGGAATGGTCACTGACGATCGATCATTCGGTTTCATCCGGCGCATATTACTGCCATATTCCTGAGAAGGAACCTTTTGATGAAGATCTTCTCGAGCAATTACAAGTAAGAATGCGCGAACTTGTGGATGCGGATGAGCCGATGGTGCGAAAGAAAGTGAAGCTGGAGGAGGCTCGTGCTTTTTTCCGCAAGCATGGCCAGGAGGACAAGTTACAGCTCTTGAATTATCGAAAGGGGGATGACCTGGTCCTTTATACGTTACAGGGCAAGCAAGACTACCATCATGGTTATATGGTGCCTTCTACAGGCTATCTCAAATGGTTCGATCTTAAACAGGTGGGGTCAGGCTTTGTGCTGCGATTTCCACGCCGGCATGCGCCGAATAAGCTATCTCCCATGCCAAGTTATCCCACATTACTGGCGACATTCCGCCAGTATGGCGATTGGCTCGAGACCCTTGGCATTCAAAGCGTTGGAGCTTTAAATGATGCCATTAAAGATGGGCGGATTAATGAAGTGATCCTGGTTTCAGAAGCGCTGCATGCACAGCAGATTTCGAGGATTGCTAATACTATCCGAAAACAAAAAGACCAGATTCGGGTGATCCTGATCGCCGGCCCCAGTTCCTCCGGTAAAACAACTTTCGCCAAACGCTTAACTATTCAATTGCTGACAGAGGGCATTTCGCCTTTCGCGCTGGAGATGGATAATTATTTTGTCGATCGTGAACAAACGCCGCGTGATGAAAAGGGTAACCTTGATTTTGAGCACATTGACGCCGTCAATCGCTCACTGCTGAATGAGCATATCAAGGGATTGATCCGGGGTGAAGAGGTTCAGCTCCGGCGCTATAATTTCCATCAGGGGGTCAATGTGCCGGGTGAGGTTGTTCAGCTCAAAAAGGGACAGATGATTATTTTGGAAGGAATTCATGGCCTGAATCCTAAACTTTTAGAAGATTTTCCGCCTGAACAAACCTATAGAATTTATGTGTCCTGTCTGACTCAGCTAAATCTGGACCGCCATAACCGGATTTCCACTACTGATACCCGGGAATTGCGCAGGATATTACGTGATTCACGTGATCGAGGGTATTCAGCGCAACAAACCATTAGCCAATGGGAGATGGTACGGCGGGGCGAGAAGCGCCTTATTTTCCCGTACCAGGAAAATGCAGATATTGTGTTTAATTCTGCGCTCGCTTATGAATTGACAGCCCTGAAGCCATTGGTGGAGCCTTTGCTTAGACAAGTGCCTCATGGAACACCTGAATACATTGAGGCCAAGCGATTATATAAATTTCTGCAATGGTTCTTGCCAATTGATGCGAGTTATATTCCTGATAACTCAATTTTGAGGGAGTTTATTGGTGAATCCATCCTGCAAGACTTTAAAATTTGGCAGCGAAGTTCTGGCATTAATTATTATTGATAACAAAAAAACGTGCGAAGTGCTTCGCACGTTTTTTGATTCCCACCACTGATTGTCTATTTCAAATAGTCTTTGATAACCTGTGCGAGGCGTTTGATGCCCTCCATGGTCATTTCAGGGCTGGTGTTTGAAAAATTGAGCCGCATGGTATTTTCGCCGCCGCCAACCGGATGAAATGATCCGCCAGGCACAAAAGCGACTTTTGCCTCAACCGCTTTTGTGAAGATTTCTGCAGTGTTAATAGACTTGGGGAGAGTCACCCACAGAAAAAGGCCGCCTTTCGGTTCGGTCCATTGGACGCCTTCGGGCATGTATTGTTCCAGGGCTTTGATCATTACATCCCGGCGTTCTCGGTAGGTTTTACGGATCAGGCAGATATGGGATTTCATCCACTCACTGTTGGCAACCTGATAGGCGAGATATTGATTGAATGTTGAAGTGTGCAGGTCAGCCCCCTGTTTTGCCTGAACGAGTTTTTTGATGACTTCAGATGGCGCAACAACCCATGCAAGCCGCAATCCGGGCGCTAAAATTTTCGAAAATGTGCTGGTGTAGATCACATTTCCGCTGTAGATTGGGACTTCCTTTGCACGCATTTCATCATCCAGTACAACAACAGGCGGGAGATGCTCGCCCTCATAACGAAGTTGGCCGTATGGATCGTCTTCGACAATTGGAACGCCATAAGCGTCTGCCATGTCCACAAGCTGCTTGCGACGATCCCGCGATAGGGTTACGCCTGTGGGGTTTTGAAAATTTGGCAGGACATAGATGAACTTAATGCCAGTGCGCAGCCGTGATTCAAGCAGATCGGTGTGCATTCCGTCCTCATCAAAGGGGATCGTGACATACTTGACACCATAAGCGTTCCAGGCCTGGATTGCCCCAAGATAGGTTGGGGATTCAACCAGAACGCGATCGCCGCGATTGATAAAAATTCTGCCGAGGAGATCGAGTGCCTGCTGCGATCCAGAAGTGATGAGGACATTGTCCGCTGATATCTGAATGCCGTATTTTGAAGCATTACGTGCAATCATCTCACGTAAGGGGAGATAACCTTCTGTGGTTCCGTATTGGAGGGCACTTTCTCCCATTTCTGTTAAAACAATATCCGCGGCTTCCTTAAACTTTTCAATAGGGAAAACATCAGGGGCTGGAAGGCCACCCGCGAATGAGATTACATCTGGTAAAGACGTGAGCTTGAGAAGCTCGCGGATTGCTGAACTCCCGATATTGTCCGTTCTCAGGGCGTATCGTTCGTCCCATAACGTGTGCATAAATATTTCTCTCCTTATCTTGGAAATCTAGTGATGACGGTTGCACGGGAAGGTAAAGATACCCGGTCACCCGTGGTGAGTTCCGCCGGTGGTTTGCCGGCCTTTTGTGGTGAGCCTTGATAAATAAATAATTCGGTACCCACATCTGCATACTTGAGATCAACAAAGGCCTGGCCGGTGAGAGACCCGGCTGCGTTGATCGCACAACTTGTTACGGTACCGATAACCTTGCCGCGTTTGTCCAGGACCGGGTCGCCGAGGTGCGCCATGCGGGTGCGTTTTTCTTCAAACTCGAAGCGAACCACGACGCTGTCACGTTCGGCTTCCTGCTGGAGATAGGCCTGACGGCCAATAAACCAGGGTTTATAAATTTTCACGAAGCTCCTGAAACCTGCTTCGCTCACCCCGAGGTTAAGCATTCCGCCCATTTCATGACCATAGAGCGGTAATCCAGCCTCAGTGCGGAGGGAATCCCTTGCACCCAGGCCGCATGGTTTAATCCCTAAATGGTCGCCAGCTTCGAGCAGGGCTTCCCACAACGCCACCGCCCGATCCGGATGGACGAAGAGCTCAAAACCCATCCTTTCGCCGGTATATCCAGTGCGTGAAATAATCAGATCCATGCCGTTTAATTTGGCTTCACAGAGTTCGGACCATTTCAGGCCTAAGATGGCCTGGCGATCATCTTCGTTGGCATCGAGATTAAGTAAGATTTGACGTGAGTTAGGCCCCTGCAGAGCGATGTCCACACGCATGTCATCACCCGCTTCTGGATCTCGCAGATTGCGCAAATTGACGTTTCGGCCAAACGCTACAGCCCAAGGTGTTTCATTATCCACCCGGACTGTGCCTTTTTGCACAGCAGTCAACCAGGCCCAATCCTTTTCGTCATTGGCGGCGTTAACCACTACCAGGAACTTCTCATTGCCTCGGCGGTAAACCAGCAGGTCGTCAAGCACGTTTGCATCCTGGTCGAGGAAGTGGGTGTAACAAGATTCGCCGACCTCTAGACTGCTGATATCATTAGCGCACACACTGTCCAGGAACATCCCGGCATCAGGGCCTTCTGCCTGGTACACACCCATGTGGGTGACATCGAATACTCCTGCGGCTTCCCGCACGGCTGTGTGCTCCTCGAGTACTGAGCTGTACCAGACGGGCATATCCCAGCCAGCGAA
>JBMCLF010000120.1:0-5691 GCA_048615215.1 Candidatus Brevefilum sp. | reverse complement strand
CCTAATACCCAATATCTACTCTCTAAATTACGGTAAAATTATCTGGCACTCACCAAATTCTTTAATCAAAGGAGAGACCTGAGTTATGTCATATAAAATTTTATTGACGGACGGCCTCGCACCGATATCCGACCAGGACCTGCTCGACAAGGTAGAACTGGCAGACAAAAAGGGCATTTCAGCCGAAGACCTGCTGGAAGAAATCGGGAACTACGATGGGGTCATCGTGCGTGGGCGAACCAAAGTGACCGAAGACGTGCTTGCTGCCGCAGAAGGGCTCAAGGTGGTCGGGCGCATGGGCGTCGGCGTGGACAACATCGACCTCAAAGCAGCAGAAGCGCACGGCGTGACTGTGGTCAACTGCCCCGTCGCCACCACCGTCTCCGTAGCCGAGCTCACCCTGGGCCTGATGCTCAGCCTGATCCGCGGTATCCCGAAAGCCAATTCGGGCATAAAAGCCGGGGAGTGGCTCAAAAAGGAACTGGTGGGCACGGAATTGTATCAGAAAACACTGGGGGTGATCGGTTTTGGCAACATTGGTGAAGCCGTCGGCCGGCGCGCCCTGGCCTTTGATATGAAAGTGATCGCGGCGGACCCGGTCCGCAAGCGTGAGGAAATCAAAGCCGCTGGCGCGGAACCCGTGGACATGAAAGAACTCTTTTCCCGCTCGGACCTGATCACCCTGCACATCCCTCACATCAATGCCACCCATTACATCATCGATACCGAAGCCTTTGAGAAAATGAAGGACGGTGTGCGCATCGTCTGCGCGGCCCGCGGCGGCGTGATCGACGAATCTGCGCTTCTGGCTGCCCTTGAATCGGGCAAGGTGGCCGGTGCCGCTCTTGATGTGTATGAAACCGAACCGCCCGGGGAGGATCCATTGGCCATGCATCCAAATGTCATCGGTACCCCGCACATCGGCGCCCAAACGCGTGAAGCCCAATTGCGCGCCGGGCACGACATCCTCTCGGAAGTCATCGCCGCGCTGGAAGGCGAACCGCTACGCTGGAAGATCATCTGATCAAACGTAAACTCATTAGACTCATTGAAGGAAAACATGTCTGACAAAAAAGAATATTCACCGAAAATGCAAAAACTGGTCGAGTTGACTGCGGAATTGCAAGACCTCGGCCACATCAGCGCCGTGCTGGGCTGGGACCAGCAGGTCAACATGCCGCCTGGTGGCACAGAGGAACGCGGTCTGCAGTCCGCAGCCCTGGGGCGCATCATGCATGAGAAAATTACCTCGGATGAGGTCGCCCAATTAATTGAGGACCTGGTTGACGAAGTCGGCGACCTGGAAGCGGAAACCGATGAAGCCCGCATGGTAAAGGTCTCAAAGCGCGCTGTCGAAAAGCGCACCAAGGTTCCCCTTTCCCTGCTGATGGAGAACATCCAGGCCACCACCATGGGCCACGAGGCCTGGGTCAAGGCGAAGACACAGTCTGACTTCTCGATCTTCCAACCGCATTTGGAGAAGATCATCGACCTGCGCAAGCAGTATGCCGACCTATTCAAGCCCTATGACCATGTTTACGACCCGCTGCTGGACGACTTTGAACCTGGCATGAAGACCGCCGAGGTGCGAAAGATCTTCAACGAACTCCGCCCCCAGCAGGTAGAATTGGTGGCTGCCATCGCCGAAAAAGAACCACCTGACAATGCCTTCCTAAAACAGCATTATAAAGAAGAATACCAGAAGATCATCGGCCGTGATGTAATCACCCGCTTTGGCTACGATTGGGACCGCGGCCGGCTGGACGTTGCACCGCACCCCTTCACCACCGAGTTCGGCTTTGGCGATGTGCGCATCACCACCCGCTACCTGAAGGACGACGCCGGTTCGGCCCTGTTCAGCACCATGCACGAGGCCGGACACGCCATGTACGGGCAGGGCGTTCCTAAAAAGTATCGCCGCCACCCCCTGAGTGGCGCGGCCTCCCTGGCGATCCACGAGTCGCAATCCCGCCTGTGGGAAAACCTGGTGGGACGCAGCCGTGAGTTCTGGTCCTTCTTCTACCCATCCATGCAGATGCTGTTTCCGCAGTTTTTGGCGAACGTCAGCATGGAAGATTTCTACCGCGGCGTCAACAAAGTGGAGCCAAGCCTGATCCGTGTGGAAGCCGACGAAGCGACCTACAACCTGCATATCATGCTTCGCCTGGAGATTGAAATCGGCATGATGGAAAACACCATCGAGGTGGCGGACCTGCCGGAGATCTGGAACACCAAAATGGAAGACTATCTCGGAGTGACCCCGCCGGATGACGCCCGCGGTGTGCTGCAGGACATCCATTGGTCAGCCGGCATGGTGGGTTACTTCCCGACCTACGCCCTGGGCAACCTGGCTTCCGTCCAGTTGTGGGACAGGATGCTGGAAGAGCACCCGGACATCCCGGATGAGATCGCCAAAGGCCAGTTTGACACCATCCTGGGCTGGATGCGCGAGCACGTGCACCAGTACGGGAGCAAGTTTGAACCTCAGGAGATCATGCAAAAGGCCACCGGCAGCAAGATCACGCCCGAGCCTTATATGGACTATCTCAAGACCAAGTACGGCGAGATTTACGGTCTGTAAAAAACTCTAACATCTGTGACGAGGTTGCCCACGACAGCAATAACCAGGGCAACCTCGTTTTATTTAATTTTTGTATTGAGATATTTTTATTTGCTTAAAACATCACCTCATCAGTTAGCTACGCTGACAGCTTCTCCTCGAGGAGAAGCCTTAAAAGCCTTCCCCTCAATGGGAAGGTGGCACATAGTGCCGGATGAGGTGTTTTTTAATCAATTCACAAAATATCCACAGATCACCTCCATTCCCTGTATAATATCCCCATGACACATAAACGTCTCGGCAGGGCACTTTTCGCCCTGCTCCTCGCCATAATTCTGCTTCATCCGGGCGCTGGCGCCGCCGAAGACACCCCTCACATCGCCCTGCTCACCCCGGGCGAGGGCTCACGTATCGTCTCACCCATCCAGGTCTCGGCGGAGATCCAGCCGGAACCAGGCGGCCTGGTGCGCGTTGAACTGCTGGACAGTCAGGGCCAGGCGATCTCGCGCCAGCTCTTGCGCCTTGATGATGTCAACGGCGAACCGCAAGCCTTCACCGCGGAACTGCCCTTCGAGATCCCTGCAGATGAGGAAGACGCCCTGCTGACCCTCTCCATCCTCGACCGCTTGTTCCGGCCGGTCGCCCTGCGTTCGGCCCGCGTCACCCTGCTCTCCAACGGTGACGCGCAGATCGAACCGTACGCCGGGGAAGAGCCCTGGGTCACCCTCACCCAACCCGAGCCGATGGACATCGTCACCGGCGGGCAGCTGACCGTTGCCGGGACGGTCACGCCCCTCACGGAAAGCCCGGTCCTGCTCGAATTGCTCGATGAAACCGGCCGGGTGATCGGCTCACGGCAGGTGCGGGTGGATACCCCCGGGGGGTCCTTCGATTTTGAGGCTACGCTTCCCTACTATTACATCAAAACCTTCACGGACGCGCGGTTGGTGATCCGCCAGGCCATCAGCCCGTTTAACGCCACGGCAATCCTCGATAGCATCCCGATTGGCGCCGCGCCGTGAGCGAGATTGGCGCGTGCCATCAACACGTCAATGCCGCCGGGGGCATCGCAGATGCAGAAAATTATTCTCCGAAGCTCAATAAAAACCGACCAAACACATAGATCAATTTTAGTCATGTTTATGTTTTAATCGTCTCACCACACAATCAGAGTAAGAAGAGGGAGGTCACGGCGTATGAAGTTCCTAAAACAACTTATGATCAATTTAGTTCTATTGGTTGGGCTTGGCATTTTTCTGTATGTCTTATTTCCAGATGTGATGAAAGGTGTTTTTGATGTTTACGGCCAGTTGTTCGGCCCGCTGGCGGTTGTTATGCTGGTGGTATTTGCACTTCCCAAACAAAAAAGAAGAAAAGGATAAATCTTTCCAATCTTTAATCATCAATATAAATGCAAGCCATAAACTCCTGTCAGGCAGCGAGTTGCTTTGAAGCGAGGATAGCAACCGGTTCAATTAAAGGCGTTTTGCTAACAAAAAAGCGGCGAATCCCGCTTTCATCTGGCAGGTCAAGCACGACGGATATGGGCTGGATTTCGATTACGTGGGGGAGAACCCGGCAAGTCTCCTCTGGCGCGTTTTCCTGAATTGCGATTAAGTAAGGGATTTTCTGAAACAAATGCCACCGGAGGCCGTGGGGCAACAGGCAGCATATATTAAGGATTTCTACCACCGGAGGGATGAGAAGATCGAAACGCACTACCTCAAGCATCCCGGCTGCTGCTTGACAAAAGAAAACATGGAAACAATAACTCGGCCACAGCAAAACAGTTTTACCGTATTTAAATTAATTTATGGCTCGACAGGAGTGTCCCGATTGAGGCGGCCTCTACGCTCGATAAAAATCCATAAATAATTTAAATTTCCAATTGGACATTATCAAGCTGACATGAGTTATTTAACGAACAGCGGCAGGAAAATATCGGAGATTTCCAGGCTGCCTTCAAAGGCACCCGTATCACACTTGCCGTCATTGCGATCAAAATAGCGCTGATCAATGGTCAAGGTCTCAGGTGGGATTAAGGGTGAAAAGGGTATTGTATCGCAGTCATCAGGCCGGTGATCAATCGCTGGAGAACCAGGCTTGAGCGCTCGCGTTTTGGTTGGCCCTCCCCAGGATCCTAAAAAACTGAGTAAAGGATCCGTATCAAAATAATCCCCTGCGGCGGGTAAAACATTATAAGGTTCATCACTGAAGATATTGTATCCCATTGAAGTCCAGGTACCATCATTAAAGCAATTACTGGCAAACTGTGCGGGCAAGGCCATAAAAATTGAATCTTTAATCCTGACATTGCCGTGGTTAAAAATGCTTGCGTACCGCCCCGCATTCGCAAAGGTTGAGGATTCAACCACAAGGTAAGCAGGATCATAATTGATAATGCCAGCATAATTCAATTCTGTATTGCCAGAGGTATTGTCACTGATGGTTGTGTTTCTGATATGCATGGTTGAATAATTACCAATGGTCCACACATTGATTGCATGATTGTTTGCGATGGTTGAATTTAATATTACAACATTGCCATCTGGGGCGGTATTGAATATTGCTGAGTAGTTCTTACACAAATTGTTCTGAATGGTTGAATCGCGCATGGTGATATCGCCATAATTCAAGACTGCCCCACCAATAATGTTGATAGAACACCCCTCCTCCTGACAACGTGCTTCATTATCCTCGATGATGACATTGTCCAAATGCAGGTTTCCATCATTTAAAATACCCGCCCCACCAGAAAAGGTGCCTGTTGACACTAATAAAAGTCCGCCCCGCACCACGAGGTTCGCTAAATTAATATTAACACCCTCACCAATGCGGAAAACACGGTCTAACTGGTTGCCATCAATCACCGCCCGGTTGAGCGGATCATTCGTCCCAACAGTAATCGAATAAACTGAACCGTTGTCTGGAATGTCTAAATCCCCTGAATGAATATCGTTGGCCGTGTCTGGTGGGATCGTCAAGAGGTAGGTTTCAGAATCTAAATTGATGATGATGTCTTGACCTGCTAAATTCAAATAAGCTTCTGTCAGCGCTGCCCTTAATGAACACGGGCCGCCAGTGATAGCACCAACGCTGCAGACACTATTACCCGGGGCATAATCAGGGCC
>JBMCLF010000119.1:0-5692 GCA_048615215.1 Candidatus Brevefilum sp. | reverse complement strand
TGACGGACTGCATTTTACACCGGAATTGATGGAAAAATTGACCCAAAACGGGATATGGTTCGCCCGCTTGACGCTGCATGTGGGCCTGGATACTTTTGCCCCTGTTACGGAAACCAATCCCACAGAACACAAAATTCATACCGAATGGTGCGAACTCTCCACAGAGACCGCTGAAAAAATCAACGCCGCCAAACGTGAAGGCGGCAGGATCGTCGCGGTGGGGACGACCAGTGTCCGGACGCTGGAGACTGCGGCTCGCGCTGCCGGGGAGGGTGAGGTGGTGGCGCCTTATTCGGGACCGACGGATTTATTCATTTTGCCAGGTTATGATTTTCTGGCGGTGGATGCCCTGATCACTAACTTCCACCTGCCAAAATCCACCCTGATGATGCTCGTCAGTGCCTTTGCCAGCCGTGAAGTGATCCTTAAAACATATCAAACAGCCGTTGAGGAAGAATACCGGTTTTTCTCCTTTGGCGATGCCATGTTGATTTTATAGCCCAATTTTGGTTTAATTATTGCATCAGTCTCCATATCAAAAAAATAATATTTTATACATTTCTTATAAAAAATAGTTTATATCCGACCTCTAAAATGCTATAATTCATTTGTTCTAATAATGAATATGGCAGGACTATTTACAAGGAATAAACGAATTATGATGAGATTTGATCGTTTTACAGAACGTGCCCAGGAAGCAGCTCAGCGAGCAGCCGAGATCATTCAACGTTATGGGCATAACCAGATTGATACTGAACACATCCTGCTGGCGTTAATTGAACAGCCGCAGGGCGTGATATCTCAACTTTTAGAGATCCTGAAAGTCGACCCGGAAAACTTCAAAGAGCGCCTGGACTATATTCTGAGCACAAGTCCAAAGGCCAACATCTTTGGCGGTGGGGCGGGGCAAGTTTTCATCACCCCGCGAGTGAAACGGATCATCGATCAGGCCAATCAGGAAGCCAACCGCTTGAAAGATGAATACATATCAACCGAGCATATTTTCCTGGCGATATTGAGCGAAAAGAATACGCCCGCAGTGCGACTGCTGGATGATTTGGGCATCACACGCCAGCGCGTGCTGGATGCCATTGAAGAGTTGCGCGGCGGCCAAAATGTTACGGATCCCAAGGCAGAATCCCGCTACCGCACGCTTGAGAAATATTCTCGCGACCTGACCACAATGGCCCGCGAGGGTAAGCTTGACCCGGTGATTGGGCGAGATAACGAGATTTTACGCCTGATCCAGATCCTGTGCCGGCGGACTAAAAATAACCCGGTGTTGATTGGTGAGGCGGGCGTGGGCAAAACAGCAATTGTTGAGGGCCTGAGCCAGAAGATCGCCACCAATGACGTTCCGGAGATCCTGATGGGTAAACGTGTTGTTTCCCTGGATTTGGGTGCGATGATCGCCGGCTCACGTTTTCGCGGCGAATTTGAAGAGCGCCTGAAAGCGGCCATTGAAGAAATCCAACGTTCTGAGGGTGAAATTATTTTGTTCATTGATGAGCTCCACACTGTGGTGGGCGCTGGCGCGGCGCAAGGTGCTATGGATGCTTCCAGCATGCTCAAGCCTGCCCTGGCTCGCGGTGAACTTCAGTGTGTGGGCGCGACCACCCTAGACGAATACCATAAACATATTGAAAAAGACGCGGCCTTGGAGCGACGCTTTGCTCCTGTGTATGTTGAGGAGCCATCGGTGAATGATACTATCGATATGCTCCGCGGTTTGCGCGACAGGTATGAGGCTCACCACAAAGTGACCTTTTCTGACGCCGCTTTGGTCGAAGCAGCCAAGCTCTCCTCACGCTATGTGACTGATCGACGCCTGCCGGATAAAGCCATTGACCTGATCGATGAAGCAGCAGCCAAGCTGCGGGTTGCGCTTTACTCCCTTCCCGACGACCTGAAAGACTTGAAAAGCGAGATCGACCGCCTGTTGAAAGAAGAAGAGCAGGCCGGAGTCGAGCGGGATTATGAACGCGCTGCCCAGATGAAATCTGAACGCCTGCGAATTGAAGAAGAATTCAACGGCGAGCGTGATAAATGGGAGCAGGACCACAAATTGGATGAAGTGGTTGATGTCAATGACATCGCTGAGGTAATTAACCAGTGGACGGGCATTCCGGTATCCCAGATGATGGAAGACGAAAAAGAGAAACTGCTTAAGATGGAAGACCGCATCCACGAACGGCTAGTGGATCAGAAAGAAGCAGTTGCTGCTGTGGCGGATGCGATCCGTCGAGCTCGCAGCGGCCTCAAGGACCCCCGCCGGCCAATCGGTTCGTTTATCTTTATCGGTCCTTCTGGCGTGGGCAAAACAGAGCTTGCCAAAGCCTTAGCGGAGTTCATGTTTGATGATGAAGAGGCAATGGTTCGCATTGATATGAGCGAGTACCGCGAACAGCACAGCGTTTCACGTCTGTTTGGTGCACCTCCCGGATATGTGGGCTATGAAGAGGGTGGCCAGTTGACAGAAGCTGTCCGGCGACGTCCTTACAGGGTGATCTTATTTGATGAGGTCGAAAAAGCGCATCCAGAAGTATGGAACGCACTGCTTCAAATCCTGGATGACGGCCGCCTGACAGACGGGCAGGGACGTGTGGTTGATTTCCGCAACACAGTTTTGATCATGACGAGCAACCTGGGCACAGAATATGTGAATCAGGGCGGCACCCTCGGTTTCCTCGGTTCACAATCCGAAGGTGATAAAGCCAACCAGGAGAAGATCACCAAAGCCCTGAAAGGCGCATTCCGTCCCGAGTTTTTGAACCGAATTGATGAAATTATCATGTTCTCTCCGCTGTCGAAAGAGGATATGCGAGAGATCGTTGCCCTGCAGATGAAGGATATTCAGGAACGATTGTCTGAACACGGCCTGCAGGTCGAACTGACTGAAGAAGCTGTCAATTGGATGGCCAATGAGGGCTATGACTCGGCCTTTGGCGCCCGCCCGTTGAAGCGCGCTCTGCAGAAACACGTCGAGAGCCCCTTATCGATCAGCCTCCTGTCGGGAGAATTTACCAAAGGTGATACCGTGCTGGTGGATATTGAAGATGGTGAGGTCGTTTTCAAGAAAAAAGAGGCTGTGGATGTTTCACAGCTTGACCAGGCTGAAGTGAGTTGAACTCATGGGGATTTCATAGAAAAAATCCAGAGGCTGTTCGTTATTAGAGAACAGCCTCTTTTTATTTGGCTAAGATTTTCGTGGGTATTCGTTTTCTTGCCTTCTCTGGGCGTTTTCTTTTCGGCTTGAGGTTTTTTGATCCGATCATCGGCGTGTTAACGGAGTGAGCCCTTTAGGGCGAAAGAATTCGAAATTTGACGACTTTTTCGTTCACTGCAAGCCTTTACGCCCCTCCCAGGGAACTCACTCTTGAAGTGGGTGGGGACGTCACTGATAAAAAGTTTCTCCACCCTGTCATTAATCTGCGATTTCTGGCTGTTCTTTTTCAATCTTTCTTGAGATGACCACCAGGGTGATATCATCCAGCCGAGGAGCCGTTTCGGTGAAAGTTTGGATGTTATTCAGGATCACATTACGAAAGGCTTCTGCAGAGGGTTCGTAATTCGTTTTCAGTGTATTCACCAGTCGCTCGCTTCCATAGAATTCACCGGACTTATTTTGAGCTTCTGTGATCCCATCAGTATAGAGCACAAGCGTCTCTCCAGGTTGAATGGAGATGGTGCGAGTTTCCCAGATGTTATCAGGAAAAATACCCACCAAAGTACCTGTTTTTTCCAGTTCGATAATTTCTTTTTCATTTTTATTATTGCGCAACAAATACGGCGGGTTATGGCCGGCATTTACGAAAGTGAATGTGTGTTCATTCGCGTCAAGAACGCCGAATACCACTGTCAGAAAAATCCCCCGCTGTGTGTCCGTCAGGATGCGTCGGTTGACATGGTGGATGACTTGTTCGGGAGGGAGTTTATTATCTCCAGCATATGTGCGGATCAGGGTGCGGCTCATGGCCATATACAGGGCTGCACCGGCGCCTTTATCACCGACATCCGCAATAACAAAACCCTGTTTGCTATCATCAAGGTCAATGAAATCGTAGAAGTCCCCGGATGTCTCATGTGCCGGGAGCAGTACGCCGGAAATATCATAGCCAGGAATTTCAGGAGAATGAGTCGGAATGAACGTATGTTGGACTTTGCCAGCCTCGACCATCTCCTGTGTGATTTTTTTGTGTGCAATCGCCTGAGCCCTGGAGACATGCTTCACCTGGCGCAGCTTATCAATGATCAGGTCGGGATAATAATCGACATTCATGTCCTTGAATTCTGAGAGGGATTCACGGAAGAGATTTTGTGCCTGGTCAACGTCTTCGGGTTCATTTCGACGGAGATACAGGTTTCCCATCTCAAGCCAAACTCGCGCTCGCCACCAGCGACCTTCCATTTTTTCAAGTAGATCAACACTGCTATTGAGGAGTTCAAGCGCACGGGCATAATTGTTTTTTGTTGCTTCCAGCCGGGCCTGTGCCAGTATGAGCTTGACCCTGTCCTGCATGGCAGGTTCGGTCCGGTAACTGATGTTGGCAGATGACAGGGCCTCCTCAGCAAGATTAAATTTCCTCTTCAATGCGTGGATGTTGCTGAGAAGGCATTGGGTGGCGACATCCTGTCCCCAACTGTTCTCACGCCCAGCCTGGATCACATCATTTAACATGCTCAAGCCGATATCGAGGTTTGCCTGATCTGCGTTTCGGTCCTCCAGTAAATGCGGTTCAATGATCACTTCCGCAAGCGCGCGATTACCCTGGAGCCTGCGCCCAAGGTCGTGAACCTGCCGGCTGCGGTCAATCAGGTCGTTGAAGAGCTCCATTGACATGGAAAAATCACCCCTCATGTGAAAAAGGGTGCCTTCAAGGAACAGTAAATTTAGGGTATTTTCATCCAGATAAGCGTCTCGCTGGCGGGTGTCCTGGCGCATTTTCTCGATTAGTTTCTGCGAAGTATCAAAATCGGCCAGCCAGAGCGAAGCCCGGGCAATAGACTGCTGAATGCTCATTTCGTCGGACACACCTCCGGCTTTATTGCCCAACTGAATAGCGCGCATCTGATAATCTCGCGCAAGCCTGACCTCTCCCAGATTGTCAATGACCGCTGCCAGGTTGATGTAAGCGCGTGAAGCCGGCCCGTAAAGATTGTGTGATTCACTGATTTTGACAGCCATCTCAAGTGCGGCGATGGCCTGTTTGGGTTGGGTTGTGGGTAAAATTCCAATGGTGGCGAGGGCCTCCGCCTGAACATCATAGGCATTGAGGCGTTCGGCCATTGCCAATGCTTGTTCGCAGTAGGACTGCGCCTGTTCTGGTTGATCGTTGAAGAGAAAGGCTCGTCCGGTCTCGTGTACTAGATAAGCAATATCCGGACTTTCCCCAGCACCCTCAACTGCCTTAAGGCCCTCCAGGCAGATTTCAAGGCTGCGTCGCGGATCATACCCCCACCAGGCTGAGCGAGCCGACCATGCGTAAACCCTGGCGAGCTGGTTGGCGTGCTCAAGATTTTGGTGATAGCGGATGGCATTTTTCCAGGCTTGCACGGCTTCACGGTGCTTGCCTTGCTGAGCCAGAGCCTCCCCAAGGTCTGTATAAATGTGAGCTGCCTGCTCTGGCTTCTGAGCAAGCTGAACCGCCTGCGAGAAATAATTCTCTGCTTCAGCGGTAGCAAAGGAATCCAT
>JBMCLF010000118.1:0-5712 GCA_048615215.1 Candidatus Brevefilum sp. | reverse complement strand
CGGGAACTCTGGTCTTTCGGCGAGGTCAGATTTGGTGAGGAGTCCCTGGTCCAGCAAAATGGTGGTACTGATAAGGTAGGGGTTCCCAGCAAAGGCGGAAAAACATTGATATGGTGAATCGCCATAACCTGTTGGCCCCAGAGGAAGCACCTGCCAAAACTGACAGCCTGAACGATCGAGAAAATCCACCCAGCGAAAGGCTTCCGGGCCGAGATCGCCGATCCCATCGGGGCCGGGCAGGCTGGTAGGATGCAGTAAAATCCCTGATGCTCGGTTTTGGTCCATTCATAACTCCTTAAGTGGTTTAGAATCTCATTTTACCGGCAAGTAACTCCAAATACACATTGATGTACTTTCGGGCAGAATTTTCCCATGAAAAGTCAGTCTGCATTCCATTGAGCTGAATTTTTCGCCAAGTTTCGGGTTTCTGATAAAGGCGCAACGCTCGCTTAAGAGTGTTTGCAAATATGGAGGGATAGGGCTGATCAAAGAGGAAACCGGTCCCATGGTCCACTTTTTGCGAGACATGTCGGATCGTGTCAACCAATCCGCCGGTGGCTCTTGCGATCGGTACACAGCCGTAGCGCATAGCGATCATCTGGGATAAGCCGCAGGGTTCATAACGTGAGGGCATTGAAAAGATGTCCGCACCCGCATAGAGTTGGTGAGCCAGGTCGCTGTCAAAGGCGATGACGCTGCGCGCACGGTTTGGATATTGAGACTCGAGTGAACGTGCCATTTCTTCGACGATTGGATCACCCGTCCCCAAGATGATAGCCTGCCAGGGTAGATCCTCGCAATAGTTTAAACCTTTCAAAACAATATCAATCCCTTTTTGCGGGTCCATCCTGCTGATGAGGGTTATAAGTGGAATGGATTTATCCTGTATCAAATCGAAACGATCTTGCAACTTCAGCTTATTGATGTCCCGGAGCGACAGGTTGGTAGTGGAAAAGGTTTGCTCGATTTTGGGATCTGTTTCTGGATCCCATCTTTCCGTATCCAAACCGTTAAGGATTCCCTTAAGCTTTTCTTTGCGTGTTTTAAGGAAATCTTCTAACCCACAGCCGAACTCAGGGGTGAGGATCTCCTCAGCATAATTAGGCGAGACGGCAATGATTCGGTCTGCATGCAGCAGGCCCAGGGGAAGGGGAGCGTGCCTGGCCCACTTCGGCAATATCGTGTTTTTTGTGGGTGGTATGCCATAATCATAGAGGGCTTTCTGGACACCAAACCCCATATATGGAAGATTATGAAGGGTATGCAAAGCCTGGGTGTTCGCCAGGTTTGACGAATTTGGTTTTAATGTTTTGAGGGCATAGATGGCAGTCGCCGTATGCCAATCATTGGCCTGTAAGATATCCACCCGCCAATCAAGGAAATCGGCCAGGCCGAGAGCAGCCAGGGAGAAAAACACAAATTTATAGCCATCATGAATGGGATCTGAGGAATAAACCGGTGACATTTCATCAATCGGCTCACCATCGAGCAGATAAACTGGTAGGCCGTCTTTATCGTAATGATAAACCTGGCAGATCACGGTTTCATCTTTACTGTGAACGCCGAACTCTCCCAGCAATTCTGGCTCAAACGCACGCTGTTTAATGGCAAAGTGATAAGGGAGAACAAGCCTGATATCTACTTTTTGGGATTCTGGTAGTTTTCTGGCTGTATTAAGGATGGCATCTGGCAATGCGCCAGCGACATCTCCCAAGCCGCCTATTTTGATGAAAGGCTCTGCTTCTGCTGCAAGGAAAAGAACATTAATGGGCATTAGATTATCGTTCCAATCTATTTCTTTTTTAGATGTTCTTCAACAATTTCAGGATAATCCTGGGTTTCAGCATTTTCGGAAGAGGCGCCAAGATACTCAATTAAATTTGCAATCATCTGAGATTTACGTGAAGCATCGTCACGGCTCCAGGTACGGCTTTTAACTTCCAGGAAATGTCCCAAATCAGGATCAATTAGTGTGTCAATATTGATATAAAAATCCACGCCCCTATAATTGATTTTAAATCGCTGGCGGTCTTTTTCGATGTTCATTTCATCTGCTGGGTTGAAGTATTCCCGGTAGAATCGCAACGAATGGCTCGCTGGGGCATAATAACGGCTGCGCGAGAGCATCACGTCATGGTCAAAAGTTTCCTCACGTGAGACACCCACTAACGTTAATCGTCCCCGGACATTGGCAACTTCGCCGTTTTCGTTAATGAATTCGTCTTCGCGGTAACGAAGCAGGCCCTGGCTCTCCTTTTCAAAGGTGAAATAAGTGTCGTACTCGTGGTAATGACGGGTGTAGATGACATCTATGGCATCCTGATCCAGTGCGCTAATGATGACATCAGGGTCTTTGATGTGCACCTTGGCTTGGACTTCGAAGCTTTCTTCTTCCATGGCGCCGCCGATGGCGATCAGTTTTGATAGAACAGATTGTTCACGTTCAATTAAGAAGGCATCAATTTTTTCTGCATATGCTTGGGCTTCTTCGATCAGTGCCTCTTCATTCACCGTCAGCAGCTGACGATCGCGCATCAACCATTCTCCATTGACCATCATATGGCTGATATCCGTGGATTTGGCGGCGTAAATGATCTGAGAATAAATACCATCCGGTGACCGCTTAAAATTGGGTGAATTGTGCAGCTTGTCAATCCCTAATAGAATCAGGTCTGCCCGTTTTCCCCGTACAATTGAACCAACCAGGTGATCCATGTGGACGGCTTTAGCGCCCAGGCTGGTGGCCATGGCAAGGGTTTGCCTGGCGGGAAGCGCTGTGGGGTCTCCAGAAGCTGCCTTAGCGATCATAGAGGCCAGGCGGATCTCTTCCACCATGTCGAGGTCATTGTTTGAGGCGGGTCCGTCGGTGCCAATGCCAACGTTGACTTGTAGTTCAAGCATGCGTGTAACATTGGCAAACCCTGAGGCAAGCTTGAGATTCGAGGAAGGATTATGAGCGATGCCCGCGCCAGCGTGTTGAATGGATCGCATTTCACCTTCGTCAATGTGGACGCAGTGTGCGGCGATCACTTTGGCATCAAAGATTCCACGCTTCTTGACAAAGGGGATTACTGGCATGCCATATTCATCACGAATGTCCTCAACTTCGCCAGCGGTTTCTGCCAGATGAATATGCAGGGGGACATCATATTTTACAGCCAAATCTGCACAGGCTCTCAGAATCTCATCTGTACAGGTGTAAGGGGCATGAGGGCCAATTGAAGGCATGATTAATGGATGGCCTTTCCACTTCTTGATGAAATCTTCAGCAGCAGCTAATGATTCTTCATAATATGTCGCGTCAGGCGATGGGAATTTGAGTACGGATTGAGAGCAAACAGCCCTTAACCCCGTTTCAGCAGTTGCTTCAGCGATATCTGATTCAAAATAATACATATCCACAAAGGTTGTCACCCCACTGCGGATGGACTCTGCGCAGGCGAGCTTAGTTCCCAGACGGACAAATTCTGGTGAGACAAACTCACGTTCGACGGGCATCATGTAGCCCATCAACCAGACATCGAGGCGCAGATCATCAGCCAGGCCTCTGAGCAATGTCATGGGGACATGGGTGTGGGCATTGATCAGCCCTGGCATGAGAATCTTGCCTTCACAGTCCAAGACTTCATCTGCTTCATATCGATCCAGAAGGTCGTCTTGCAAACCAACATTCAGGATGCTGTCGCCTTTAACTGCCACAGCACCAGGGTCGTAGATATGATATTCTTCATCCATGGTAATTACGATTGCGTTTGTAAAAATCACATCAGCTTTTTTCATTTTATGTCTCCTGTGTCATACCGATAAACTGGTTGAGTTGACGTCTCAAAAAATCGAGCCCCGTGTTCTGCGCCCATAAGTGGGCATATTCCTGGGGTCCTCCGTACCTTCTTGTCTTTGTTTGCGTTTGCTCTGTATCCTGATAAGCAAAGATCACCCGGACATTTTCTCTGTCGTCCAATGCAATGCCAAAGGCGATCTCGCAGGGTTGACCGCCCTGCATCTCTTTTATTGTCTCTAATAATTCCATTTCTGATTTAGGGACTTTGGTCAGCCTATTTACGTGAAATTGATCGGGTTGGCCAAGGCGGATCCGCTCAGCCAATGGTGGGTCCATGCCTGATTCAACCAGACACAAAGAAAAGTCGTTTTGATTTAGCTGTTGGCAGATGATATTCTCGAGGGTTTCTTCGTTTGCGCCGTAGATCGCCTCACCCAGACGGGATAGAACTTCCTCTACAATGGGTTTTGCCAGTACATTTGCCTCAGATTCAGAACCGGCCTTGGCTGTGATCCGGATATCCACCTGACCCGGGTGGGCAAGTAAACCAACGGTAGGATTGGACAGCCGCTCAAGGTCTTCAATTTTTTGATCGATGACTGATTCTCCCATAGATGCAGCGTGCAAGACGGTGGCCTTTATAATCTGTGATTTCAGCACATATTTTTCACTGAGCCAAGGAATGACTTTTTGGTGGAGGATGAATTCCATCTCCCTTGGTACGCCGGGCAGGGAGATAATTGATGCATCACCAATCTCAACGATAAAGCAAGGCGCCGTCCCTACGGGATTGGGTATTGTAATGGCGCCTTCGGGTATGCAAGCCTGGCGGCGGTTGTTTTCGGTCGGTTGGTGCCCGTAAGCTTCGAATCTTTCAAGAATTTGTTCCCAGAGTTCGTCGACGAAGATAAGGTCCCGGTCTGCAGCATCTGCAATTGCCTGCCTGGTGGGATCATCCACAGTAGGTCCCAGCCCACCAGTGGTGATTACGATCTCTGCACGATTGAGGGCTTCTTTGATAGTAGAAGCGATCCGACTGGGATTATCGCCAATAGTCGTTATGCGGTATATATCTATTCCATGGTCGCGTAAGGTTCTGGCAATGTAGGTTGAATTAGTATCGGTGATCTCCCCGAGAAGGAGTTCAGTTCCGATGGTGATGATTTCTAAAGTTGGCATTTATCCTCCGTTAAGATTTTATCCGATAATTACTTGTTTTGGTGAACCAATCCATTTTCTTGACGCACTACTCCCTTTAGCGTAGGATTAATTCATTCAATAAGATTATTTATTATGACATATCAGAAAAGAATTGGAAATTTAGGCGAATCGATTGCAGCCGATTTTTTAACAGATCACGGCTATCAATTGATGGATAAAAATTTTTCCACTCCGTATGGTGAATTGGATCTGGTTTTTGATGACTTAGGCCAGGTAGTGTTTGTTGAGGTCAAAACCCGAACCTCAGATACATTTGGAAACCCGGAAACCAGCATTACTGAGATAAAGCTTGAGCGCATCCAAAATGCAGCGTTGCTATGGTTGCAAGCCCATCCTGAAATCAGGGACGATTGGCGGATGGATGTGATTGCCATCCTTCTCGATGCCAAAGGAAATGTCAGAGATATTCAGCACTTTATCAATGTGATTATATGAATGAGCGTCAAAAAGAACCCTTAATTGTCATTTTAGGCCCCACCGCGGTTGGAAAAACGTCTGCCGCGATCTGCCTGGCAAAGCGCCTAAATGGTGAGATTGTCTCAGCAGATTCTCGCCAGCTTTATCGGAAAATGGATATTGGAACTGCCAAGCCGACCTTGGAAGAGCTGCAAGCAGTTCCCCATCACCTGATAAATGTGGCCGATCCTGATGAGAACTGGAGTTTGGCATTATATCAGCGAGAAGCTTACCGGATAATTAATGAAATCCAT
>JBMCLF010000117.1:0-5714 GCA_048615215.1 Candidatus Brevefilum sp. | reverse complement strand
ATTAAGTGTAAATTCACTGCCTTCGGAATCTTCTGGCTTTTCTTTCTCGGATTCGCTAATTGCGAGAAGGAGGGCATTAAACGCTGGATGAACCCGGTCTTCCGGCGACGAATACTGAAGAGCGTTCATCATTGCCTCTTCAGTCGCTGATTCGGCCCCTGCCAGGGTCATACTGAGCGCAAGGGAAATACTGAAGGGTGAAAAGATGATGTTGCCTTCTTTCGAGCGGATTTGTTGATAGAATGCTGCAGCAAATCTCGATGTATCATCTGCTATTATTTGCAGGTCTTCTGTTGAGACCTGAGGATTGGTTTCACGGGCCAAATCGCTCTTTACCAGATCCCCTTTTTGGGCAGGTTTTTTTGTGGGAACACCTTCATCATCAGGGGGGGCCTCAGCAGTCGGTTCGGAGGGTGATGGTTCAACAAATGCATTGCATCCTGCTGCGAGTAGGATTGTCAGAAATAACACTACTGAAAAAATCTTATTCATTTTTCTTTCCTCCAAGAAATTGTGGCTTCACGCCTAATAGACGTGTAATTACTTAATAAAGTTCCCTCAATAATAGTTTACTGAATCAAGAGAGCCCGGGCTGGCGCACCCTCGCAACCCTCAATAAGCAGCGGCGCACAATAGAGCTGGTAGCTTCCTGGTGTTACGGAAGATAGATTGATGCCCTCTAAAAGAATAATTTCCCGGGAGAGGAGGATTTGATGTGGTCGCAATGTATCTCGATAAGTTGCAATAGAAAGATAATCCAGGCCAATCAACTTTAAATCCAACTCAGCAAGAATTTCTGCGCCGCTGGCGTCCAATCCTACATAATCTGATTGAAAGGTTTGGGGATGTGACTGCCAAAGTGTTGAATTATGGGTTTTGAACAGCACCTTTTGAGATAATTTGAGTAGCTCGAAATCGTTGTGAGAAGTCAACACCTGAGAAGTGATGGTGTCAAATTCAGAACCGATTTCCATGACGAGCACTTCCCCGAGAAAATATTTGATTGATAATTGTTCGAGCGATTTGCCCTCAGTAAAAAAGTGCTTGGGGGCGTCGATATGCGTACCCGTGTGTACGCACAGTTGAATTTGGGTGATATTGGCACTTTCACCCTCCTCAATGGCTGAAATCTTTTTGAGCCTGACAGGAGGATCACCAGGCCAGGTGACCATTTCAGGTGTTATGGGGACCGAAATATCGTAGATTTTCATGGTGTCCTCTCTTTTTGATATTCGTGAGCCAGTTCAAAGATCCTTGATAAAAATTCTGCTCTTTCATTGGAAGTCATCGGCCTGGGACGTGCGTAATCCTCAAGCTTGGCTGTCAGAAGTTCGACACTTACCAACCGGTTATCATAAAAAACAAGGCGGTCAATAAATTCGTCTCGGGTACCCTGCATCAGGATGTTGTTGTAATAAACTTCCATCTGGTCGAAAAATAAATTCCCCAGACCGAAGTGAAGAAATCCATTTTCATGAAACCCCATTATTTTGGGAGTGTGCGCCTGGCTGCCATTGACCACAACAGCGCCTGCTTCAGCCAATCGCAGGAAATCACTTTCCATTTGCGGGCTGGGAATGGCGGAATAATCCTCGCTATATTGCAGGGTGACAATCGGAAGATAGCCATCCATAACAGACTGCTTGATTGCCTCTTCCAGCCATTGATAATTGCCGCAGGATGCGGCCCCAGGTTTTGTGGAGGTTGCCCAAACGTTGGGTGGTCCAGGTAAGTTACAGCCAATGAAAGCTAATTTATTGTCATTATGCGTGATCATGGCAGGCGATCGTGCTTCAGACAGGTCTAGACCGCCTGCATAAATTTTCCAGTCCCGATCCCGGTACATTTGTATTGTCAATTCGGCAGCCGCCTCTCCGTAATCGAGGATGTGATTGCCGGTCAACTCGACGATATCAGTACCAATATCCTCCAACAAGGCGATCCTTTCGGGAGCCGCGCAAAAGATCAGGTTTTCCTGGACTGGATTTGGATCGGGGCAGTTTTCAGTAAATGGGACTTCATGGCTGATATGGGTAAGATCTGCATCGAGAAGCCAGTTCCGGATGTCTTTCCCTGGGAAAGTCTCCCCCTTGAACGCCATCTGATGAGCTGTTGCCCGGGTGAGGGCGGTCACACCTGTCATGATCAGGATTGTCCGCCGGCCCGGATTAAAATTTGTTGGGGGAAGGTGAGGTAGATCGCTTGGCCATGTCCCTTCCCTCCAGATCTTTACCGAAAGTGGATAGCTTGAGGGGTTAAACTCTGCCTCCAGCGGAGAGAACCCATCAACACGAAGGACTTTGAACTGTGGAATCAGGCTCTCAAAGGGCATTATCCCCAGGATGGGTTCGTTTCCGAGGGCTTTTTCGATTAACACTTCCTCAGATACTGTAACCACTGAGGCAGGATTGGCCGGCCCCAGCAATTCAGTCATGGCTGATCGCGTAGGCTGGGTCAAAAAAATCTGTGTAAATGGGGAGCCCTGTGCCGGTTGTCCCTGCCAGAGAGACTGAAGCGAATCAAAAGTTATTTCATCAGTAAGGGTGAGAAACGGTGCGACGAGGCTGTAGAGCCAGATTGTTACATTTTGTGCGTTCTCGTGGCTATTGATTGATCCAAGCTGGATACTGCCGATGCCTTCCTTTGGCGAATTAAGGATCTGATAACTCTCCATGGAAAAAGATTGAAAGATTGATTCAGGCAGGCCGGGATGGAGATAGATTTCTTGCTTGTCTTGTGGTTCCTGTTCCCGGTTCAAGGATGTGGGTTCCGGCGTTTTTGACTCGGAAAGCACTTCAGTTGTTGAAATGACTTTGGGTGTTAATGTTTGAAGGATAGATGCATGGATGGTCGAGAGGGGTGGGGGTTCTTGAGTCAGGCGGACTGGCATGACACACCCACTGAGGGTAATCAAACCCATGATGATTAAGATGATCGTTAATTTCAGCTGCACAATACCTCATTTGCTGATTAATAAGCTGTACATTAAGATTATACATGAGACTGACTCCCAAACGTGATAGGACTTGATAGGAAGTTCAGATATAATCATAAAGATCAAACAGGAAAGGACTGAAAAAATGCGAGAAGTCGCTGTCATTGGAATCGGTCAAACGAAGGTTGAAGAACAATGGGATAAATCATTGAGAGAACTGGCAGGTGATGCAGCACTGGCGGCTCTGATGGAAGCACAGGTGGATCATGTTGACAGTGTCTATGTAGGCAATATGCTCTCTGGCGTTGCGAATGCGCAGGGCCACCTGGGAAGCATGGTTTCAGATTGGATCGGTCAGCGGTTTACGGATGCACTGAAAATTGAAACAGCGTGTAGCTCCGGCGGGGCAGCTTTTCGCGCAGGCTATTTGGCTGTGGCTTCGGGCGAGGTGGATGTCGCTCTGGTGCTTGGTGTGGAGAAGATGACGGATTCCCCTGGTAACGAGATCACTGCGGCACTGGCGACAGCAGCGGATGCAGATTGGGAAGTGGATCATGGGGTTTCATTTGTGGGATTGAACGCACTTATTATGAAGCGGTATATGCATGAATATGGTTGGCAGGGGATTGATTTCGCCGAATTTGCAATCAATGCCCACGCTAATGCAGTTCATAATCCCTTTGCGCGTTTTCGAAAACCAATAAGTGAGAGCCGGTTTATTAATTCACCGATGATTTGCGATCCAATTAACCTGATGGATGCATCTCCAATTGGCGATGGGGCTGCGGCTGTGGTGCTGGCGGGGGCTGAGAAACTCTCAGCAAATTCCACTAAAATACTGGTCGCTGGATCATCTGCCGCGACGGATAGTATCGCCATTCATAACCGCAAAGCGCCATTATGGCTGGCTGCGGCTCAAAAATCCGCCGAAGATGCGTATTCTCAGGCGGGAATCGGTCCGGAAGAGATCGGTGTTTTTGAATACCATGATGCCTTCACCATTATGGCAGCTCTCTCACTGGAAGCTTGCGGTTTTACTGAGCCCGGAAAAGGCCCCACACTGGCAAAAGAGGGAGAAATCAGGCTTGATGGTCGTATTCCTGTTGCTACGCGCGGTGGGTTGAAAGCACGAGGGCATCCGGTGGGTGCGACCGGGATGTACCAACTGGTTGAGGTGGTTCAGCAGTTACGCGGAGAAGCGGGAGAAACCCAGATCCCTCGTAACGAATTTGGCATGGCCCAGAATATTGGCGGTAGTGGTTCGAATATCGTCACGCATATTCTAAGAAGAGAAGCATAAGAATTACTTCGCACCTCCAGGAATTACGACCCATCAAAAAAAAAGTGTATGTAAGTGCCTTTCGATGTGAGTTTTTTTGCCCCTATAACAATGAACAAGAACTTGAGTGTGGAATATTAGAAATTAATGGCTATTCAGAGTAATAATTCATGGTCACCCAATTTAGCTTTTTTTGATCGAATCAGTTTATCCATGACAGCAAGAGTATAATTGAATAAAGCTTTTATGCAGGAGGACAAGAGCATGTTTGAATTCCATGTTTCGCGGCTGGCCAGAGAAAAATATGATTTTGACGAAACACTCTTTAAATTCAATGGTAATGTCATCTTTCCGAATTTCCTGGCGGCGCGGCAATTTGCCGAGAAAATTAACCAAAAGCGTGACCTTGTGAATTATCCAGAAAAGGCAGTCCAAGCAGGAGAACTCAATGCAATTGGATTAATTGATGAGATATTGCATCTGGTTATTTCGCTGTATCGCAAAAACATCGAAGCGGAAATTTTCCAGAAAGCTTACCAGGAATTAATTGATTCCTTTGGAAAGAAAAAGGTTAAGCAGGCCTTGAAGCGGTTTGCGGAGGATTTTCCACCATCTGTGGTTCATCAGGGTGATATCAGTGTTGAGGAATACCTTGAAGATTCAAGTGATGGGATCCCGAACACCAGCATCGCCCTTGAAGAAATGATGATGCTGTGGATCACAAACAAGAACCCTGCGACTGAAAATTTTTTAGAGCTTTTTGACGATTCTGACCTCATCCAGGCGACGATCTACCGCCAGATGGTTGAAGCATTAATTGAGTTTTTTAAGCGACACCCCCATTTTGGTCCGGACGACCAGGACCTGTACACCATGCTGCGCAGCCCTGCGGTTGAGGAACCGTATTCTCTGATCAATCAGCTCGAATTTATTCGTCGGAAGTGGGGATCCTTATTAGGGGATTACCTCTATCGATTGCTGAGTTCGATTGACCTGATCCGGGAAGAGACCAAACAACGTTTTGGCGGGGCTGGGCCATCTCATGCGCCTAGCTTTGAAAACCTGGGTGAGGAAGAAAACTTCAGCCCGGACAGCGAATGGATGCCGCAAACGGTGATGATTGCCAAGAACACTTATGTCTGGCTCTATCAGCTTTCAGAAAAATATGGGCGTGAAATTGAACACCTGGATCAGATTCCCGATGAAGAACTGGACACCCTGGCAGGTTGGGGTTTCAACAGTCTGTGGTTAATTGGCTTATGGGAACGCAGCAAGGCATCAAAACGCATCAAACAGCTTTGCGGCAATCCTGAAGCAGTGGCTTCCGCCTACTCACTTAAGGATTACACGATTGCTGAAGATCTTGGAGGAGAGGAAGCTTATCAGCGCTTACGCGAGAAGGCATGGCAACGTGGCATGCGATTGGCAAGCGATATGGTGCCCAATCATATTGGGATCGATTCGAATTGGGTGCTGGATCATCCTGACTGGTTCATCTCC
>JBMCLF010000116.1:0-5750 GCA_048615215.1 Candidatus Brevefilum sp. | reverse complement strand
AAAATGCCAGTAAGAAAAGCAAATGCAATTTGGGAAGGTGATCTCAAGTCCGGTAAAGGTATCATGAGCGTTGAGAGTGGATTGTTCACCGGAGCGTATTCCTTTGGTACCCGCTTTGAAAACGCTGAAGGGACTAATCCAGATGAATTGATCGGCGCTGCGCTGGCCGGCTGTTTCTCGATGGCCCTCAGTGGTGATATCGTCAAAGCCGGCTATTCGGTGGATGAAATCCGCACAGAAGCCAGCGTTTCTGTTGAAAAAGTAGACGGCGGCTTCCAGATCACGAAAATTACGCTTGATACCAAAGCCAGGGTACCGGAGATAAGCATGGATGAATTTGCTGAGTTGGCTTCCGGCGCTAAAAAGAATTGCCCGGTCTCCAAAGCGCTTAAAGCAGTGGATATTCACTTGCAGGCGCATTTGTTGAAGCAATAGTTACAATAAGTCCGCAAATATTAACTGAGATTCCCACTACGCTGGGACATCTCAGTTTTTTTGATTTAATGCCGATTGTTCGCTGGTGAACCTTCACTCTTCGAAAATAAGAGGAGTTTTAGGGTTTGTAGGGTGGGTTGGCATGTGGCATTTCGTAAATAGAGCAATGACTAATTTGGAGATGTTTGATTAATGACCCGATTTTGGACAACCCAGCCTATGACGGTTCAGATGTGAGAGGGCTTTAAGTCCGCAATTAGCTCAATCCGAAGTTATGGACTCTGGCGGAAGGATCCTATAGACGCTGCCCGTATCTCCGCTGGGGCCGACGGTGAGCGATGTCAGGACGTAGACTTCCCCATCCTGGTCATTGCCCAAGGCGAGTAAATATTCATTCAGGGCGTCTTCCTGGCGGTTCAGGATCTCGATTTCCTGGAAGTCCCACAGGCCTTCTTCGGCTCTCTCAGCGACGAATAAACCGCCCTGAGGGGAACCTGCGGTGGCGCTCCAATGGCCGAAGACATACCGGCCATCCCAGGCCGGCAGGCTCTCCCCGCGGTAGACCACGCCGCCGATAATGCTTACACTGAGTCCGCCTTCAGGATGTTTGGAATTGCGGAATTCGATAATGGGGTCAATCAGCAGGTTTCCTGATGGGTCTGTGTCGGGGCAATCGGTGATCGCGTTGGGGTCTCCTGGATTGGCTGTGCTGAAGCAATGGGTGCCTTCCTTTACGTTCCAGCCATAGTTGCCGCCTGCCTCAACGATCGAAACCTCTTCCCAAAGCTCTTGGCCAACATCACCTAAGAAAAGGTCGTGATCGCCGGCGGGGTCAAAGGCCATTCGGTAGGGGTTGCGGAAACCGTAAGCCCAGATTTCCGGATAATTTTCACTGATATCGGGGTTATCCTCGGGTACGGTATACGGGTCGCCGCGATCGACATCAATTCGCAGGACGCTGCCAAGGGGGTTATCTTCCACGTCCTGGCCGTTGCCGCCGGCGTTGGCATCATACCAGTCCTCTGTGTGGCCAGGACCGCGATCGCTTCCCGCACCGCCATCACCCAGTGGGATGTACAGGTATCCATCTGCCGGCCCAAAGGCAATCGCACCCGCATTATGATTGGCCTGAGGTTGGTCGACCTGCAGGATGATCCGCTCCGAATCTGGATTGGCTATATTGGGGTCTTTTTCGGATACGGTAAATTCTGAGACCACACTGGTATGGTTATAACCAGAGGGAGCATCGGTCTGGAGGGGAGCGGAGTAGTAGACAAAAAAGCGGCCATTCTCGGCATAGTTTGGGTGGAAAGCCAGCCCCAGGAGGCCGCGCTCATCATAATTGGGGTTTAGATTGACCAGCCGGTTTTGCAGATCAAGGAAGGGTGTCTCAAGCTGGTTGTCCTCCCCGTCAATCACGTAGATCAGGCCGACCTGATCGGTGACGAACAGCCGACCTGTGCCATCATCCGGGGCATCCAGGTCCACCGGTGCGGTGAGTTCGCCGGCGACCTGCTCGAGCTGAGCCAGGGGTGCAAATTCTGCCGAAGGATCGGTGGGTTCAGCTGTGGTTTCCGGTGCCGATGTTTCAGCCGGATCCGTTTGGGGAGTTGTGGTTTCCGTCTCTTCTGGTGTGCTGGTGGTTTGAGTATCGGGTGTTTCACCTTGTGGTTTGGTGGGGGCCGGTGGGCTTGCTGGTTGGCAGGCCGCCAGCAGCAACAGGCTGAGGATTAATCCATAAAAAACTTTTTTAACCATCAAAACCTCTTTCTGATTACCAATCCATAAAAACAGCACCCTCAAATTCCGAAAAAATCAATACCACAAAAACCAGGAACCTGAGGGCTTTGTATTAATTATTTTTATTCGACAATCACGGTGCCATCCATGCCTGGATGGATACTGCAAAAATATTCATAGGTCCCGGGCTCATCAAAGGTAAAGCTGAAAGTTTCGCCCGCGCCAACGGATGCGTCAAACATCTCCGTGGGTGAACCCCGGGTGCCGGAAGTGACAGTATGGTCGACGGCATCTTCATTGGTCCACGTGATGGTCGTCCCGGTTGAGATGGTGATCTCCTGAGGCTGGAAAGTATTACCCTGCATAACGACTTCAACGCCTTCGTTTTCCTGATCCTCAGCGGGGGACTCGGTTTCTGCGGGTTCAGTCATTTCCTGTGCCGGCGCACACCCGGCAACAGCCAATCCGACGACCAAAATAAATGTTAATAAGAGTAGGTGCGATTTGTTCTTTTTCATGTGCAAACTCCTTGGGTTTTTATTGACGTGCGGTTTTTCATCCAACCAGGTTCTTTCACATGAGTCATATTTCAATAAGCTCTTTTAAATTTCTGTAGGTGAAAGTGTTAATTTCACTGATTGGATTCTTATATTACCTATTGAAGGATGGGTAATGTGGATGGCGCACGTTGCCATTGGCATGGTTAAGTTTGCATTGCGTCGCGATCATTTCGGGTGAATAAACTCTGAGTTTCTCAAATTAGTGTCCTGAAAATCCAATTTTTTATGAAACACACCACCGGCAAAAAAATGCAAGTCAGGACACTCCCAAAGTGGTCCTTGTGAGGATCGCACTGATCTCTGCCTATTCGATCAGGCCGACGTCCTCGTCGGCCCATAAGAGGAAAAAATCGCTAATAGGCCATTTGAAGATCTGGAGAACAGGCAACCACAAGTGGGTTGGCTATTATTATCTCGCATTTTACAGCTTGATACCTAAGGCGAACGATTATACCCCCTCACCTCAATCCTCTCCCCCCGCTTGAGGGGGGAGAGGAATAAGGACGCAGGTCAGCAGTAGTGTGCGCAGTTCTTTTACCTGCGCCACACATATCTTGTGCGGTGTGTGCACCATCAAATGACACCAAGAGAGGAAACCACTCAGACTTCTGGAGTGCTAAGGGCACAAAAAATTAAAATCAATCGGGTGCGAGCAATATCCTTATGTATGGATCTTGATGATATTTTGAATCATTTCCGTATGGTCCTGCATGTGCTCGGTCAGCATCAGGATCATTTCCGCCACGGTCCGGTCGGCGACCTTTTCCCCTTCCGTGTTATAATAATTCACCTTATTCTCCCAGCGCTCCGGGAAGCAGCCCACAAGTTCTGCCAGGAAATGGCGCTGCGCCTGGATTAAGTTCAAAGTGCTTTCCACTGGGCGTTCTCCAAACGCCAGGCGTTCGGCCCAGGCTTTGTTCCCGGGAAATTCCCCGAAGAAAACCTTACAGTCCGGCGTTGCCAGGGCGCGTTCGATGATGAAGGTGTAGACGTTACCGTCGTCTGCCAGGTGATGCAGAACTTCACGGATGGACCATTCCTCTTTCTCTGACCAGTCCAAGGCACCCTCTGGCAGGCCATCCAAAAGGGCATCAAGATCTGTCAAAGCCCTTTGGAATTCAGCAAGCATATTTTCTTGATTTTTGTTCATGTTTTCTCCGAATTCAATATTGATATTTTTCTCGATCTCCCTATTAAAAAGTCAGGAGAAAGGCAATTATCCCTTCTGCTTTTCCCATAAGTAGAAGATGAAATCCTGTTCTGGTGTATCAATATTAAATTTCATGTTGAGTAACGCTAGGATCTGTGACCGATGATCTGTTGAATGATTGAATAAGTGCAATAAAACCTCCCAACAAAAATTGGTCGCAGCAATAGATCCACGACGTAGATGATATTTGATTTCTTTGTCCAAATCGCTTTGAGTAAGGGAACTCAAATAACCAAACATTTCCAACTTTGCATCCGCCCATTCAGCCATCACGCTTGTTTTGCTTGGAAAATCTGTAAAAACCAAATGTTGGGGTGGTTCGATACCTTGCAAGCGATACAGCCACCGCCGGTGGCTGCTAATTAGGTGGATAATCTGATTACGGATCGAGCCCATTGAGTAGCCGAGATCTTTGACAAATTCGCTGTCACTGAGTTTGTCAATTGACGGCCAGATCAACTCGAATGACCAGTAAGTGTAATCGAACATCTTTTTGAGTGATTGAATGTTCATAACTTGCCTTTACTAAATTCTCTTTATTGAATTTTATCAGCGAAAATTATGGTTGTTATTAAAAACTGTTCAATCAAACTGGGTGATAAAATGTAGGAAACCAAATTGAAAGGGCAGCGATGATCATTCTTGAGATGACCCATGTGACAAATGAGATTCGGGCAGCCTTCGAGCACCTGATCCCCCAACTCACACAGCACAGCTCCCCGCCATCGAAAGACATGCTGACGCAGATGGCGGATTCCGACCAGGTGTTTGTGTTCCTCGCTCGCGAAGGGGATTACAAAGGGCGCATTCTGGGGTCTGCAACTTTGGCGACCTTCATCACTCCCACCGGGCGCCACGGCTGGATCGAGGACGTGGTTGTTGACCGAGAAGCCCGCCGCCAGGGGATCGGCCGGGCGTTGACGGAAGCCTGTCTTAAGAAGGCGCGCGAAATAGGACTGCAGGAGGTCAACCTGACTTCCCGCCCAAGTCGTGAAGCTGCCAACGCGCTATATCAGGAAATGGGCTTTGCGCAGCGCGAAACCAACGTATACCGGTATCCAATAGATTAAGGAAAATTTGTTGAATGGCTTGGGGGTGATGGTTGGAAGTGGCTGCTTGGGGAGTTGTTCAGTCGCCACCAGCCTCAACCTTTTATTACGTGGAGCAATATAGGTTAATGTTTGGTGCTCTGGCGCTTCATGGCGTTTGTTCTGAAATGTAGGCAGAACCCTCAGCCTTCAATTTTAGGGGGAAACAAAGAGAAGCTGTGAAGGCCAGGACGCAGCGTAGCGAAATGCTTAAAGGCAGGTGATTGGTCTTCTTTTCTGAATGAAAAGGAGACCAAAGCATTTTTGTAAAGTCGGGCACCCTTCTTAAGGCTTCTCCTCGAGGAGAAGCTGTCAGCGTAGCTGACTGATGAGGTGGTGAATCTATCGATATGCAAGCTAATGAAAAATGCGAGAAATTTGTAAAGACACACCTCATCTGCTTGATTGTCCAATGCTTATTAGCTCCTTAAATTATCAGATGAATGTTCTGAAAATCTCGATTATCCACGTGAACATGAAGAAAATTGGTCAAAATAAGAAGTCAGGGTTTAATCGAATTTGGTTTACGGCGTGGGGGTGTTGACGGGCAGCGTTCGGGTCGGGACGGGTGAAGGCGTTCCGGTGGGCATTGGGTCAGCTGGTACAGATCCGCCCCCCTGGAGCGCGGAGGCCAGCAGCGCCAGGGCATGGGCTTCCTCAGTCTGACCCTCAGCCAGGGACTGCTGGGCCTGCGCCCCCAGAGCGAAAACCGGGTCG
>JBMCLF010000115.1:0-5769 GCA_048615215.1 Candidatus Brevefilum sp. | reverse complement strand
TATTGGCGTCCTGATAAATTGTTGTGAGTGGCTGCAACACGTGCGCCAGCGCTTCTGCGCGCAGTTTGGAAGCTCAGCCGGCACAGCTTGAAAGCGTGGCCAGTCGAATTTCTCGTCCAGAGGTTGCTTTGGTTGACATAGTTTGATCAATCCTTGTGGATTACGATTCAGGCGTTGGTTCTGTGGGCGTTGGTTCTGTGGGCGTTGGTGTAGGCATCACTTCGGGGACGTCCGACTGCGGTGTGTATTCATCCGGCAGGGGGAAGATGAAGGGGCTGTCTGACGGGAGGAACATCACATCCACATTGGGGGAGAGCTTGGTGATATAAACGTAGGTGAGCAGATTGGGAAATTCTTCCAATACCGCCGCCTGTACTTCCAGGGCTTGTGCTTCCGCTTCTGCTTCAAGAATGCGTGCCTCTGCCTGGCCTTCAGCAGCAATCACAGCGGCATCGGCAACACCCTGTGCTTCCTGGCGGGCCTGTTCGGCCTCTTGCTTCTTCTTCTCTACCAAAAGTTCTGCTTGCTGTGACTGTTGTTCAGCGATCTGTTTCTGTTCAACAGCGGCAGCATATTCCGGCGAAAAAGTTATATTGCGTATGACAAAGTCAATCATTAAAAGGCCATTATCACCTAAAACCTTTGACATTTCCTTATTGATCATCTCAATTAACTCAAAGCGTTGAGTACTGACGACTTCTCCTACATTAAATTGTGAAACAGCATCCCGGATGATACTGCGCGCTTGTGTCCTGACGAGTTCGGTTTCATAACGGTCTTGCCATAAGATGTGCACGCGAGTAACCTCTTCAGGATCGACGGCAAAGATCACTGACGAATCTACCAGGATCTCCTGCCCGTCTGCTGTCCGTGCAGCGATGGAGTCGTCCCCCTGGATCTGTCCTTCTTCGGCGGCGATGGACATGGTATAGGTTGCATAAGAAATGGGGTAAGTTTGGACCCGTTCAAAGAAGGGGATCACCCAGGAGAGCCCGGGTTCCAGCGGTTCCTGGCGGTAACCATCTGGCGCAATTGCCGAGATGACGACCCCACGCTCTTGCGGTTCAATAAAGACCAACCCGCTATTAACCGCAGTCAGAATCAGGGCCAATAGGGCCAGGCCGATGGCAACGGGTGCAGCACCTTTGGAAGTCTTCTGTTTTGATGCCCGAAACACGGAAAAGGAAATCCATAAGACTGTGGCGAACCACAACAACCCGACGAACCAGGATAAGACGATTGTGACATCCATTAAAAATTTCTCCTAGATAGTGGTGTTAATTCGATGTGAATGATTATACTGAATCACAGGATGATCGTCCTGTGATTATCTAAGGTTATTGAGATATTTAAGGCTGGTGTCTCAGGCGTTGATCGCTTCCTGAATAAGGCCTTCGTCAATCAGGCCGACCTCGTGTTCCGCAGCGTAAGCATAGACTGAAGCCGTGAAAATGCCGTTGAGCGTGGAACTGAGCAGGCTCAGAGCCAGGATGAAAATGATTAGCAGGGCGCCAAACAGGATACCGGGCAGGATGCTTTCCAACAAAATAGATAACCCGATCCCCGCCCCAGCCAGGAGCAGCCCGCCCAGGATTCCGATGAGCGCAAAAACCAGGCCAATGGAGAGGGTGCCGGCAATCTGTTCACCCCAGCTGCGTTTGAGCAAGTTCCAGCTGCGCTTGATGGCTTCGATCGGGCCGACGCCTTCCACCGCAATCACAGGAACCACGAGGAATGTGACCACATTCCATGCTGCACCCAGGAGCGAAGAAATGATCGATCGCGCCCGACCGCCTTTTTTATCCTTGTTGCGGGAAAGCATGTTCAGCAGCAGGCCGACGGTCGCCGAGACGAGGGCCCAGCCGGCAATCGGCAGAATGCGAGAGAGGGCGATCCGGAAGCCGTCCTTGACGGTTGGGTCGCCGCCCCGCAGCCGGATCATGGCTGCGCCCACCAGGGCGGTGCTGTTGAAATACACCACAAAATACTGGACAAGATAGAACAGAAATAGCACAACATAACCAAATACCGGGAAGCCAGTGTTTATGATGCGGTCAAAGATGTTACCCATCAGGGTGGGGATCAGGAAGGTGAGGGTTACAAAGATCATCACAATCCCGGAGATCAGGGGGAAGACCAATAACTCTTTGTCTTGCTTGAGGACATCCAGGCTGGCCTGGGCCAGTTTCCAACTGCGTTTTATGCGTTCCATCGGGGCTCCTTATGTATTCTGGTTGAATTCCGGGTTAATTGTAAGTTGGGGAGGCAGGACCTGTCAATGTCAGTTGGGAGTAGTCATTGATGTAGGTCAGGTATGTCGGCGAAGCCGACTACCTGACAAAATGCTGAGCACATCATCGCTATGACAAAATGGCAGCTAAGTTAGCTCCCCATGCCAGAGTTTGCCTATCTCGCGGCTTGTCTGGAGCAAGTGCTCCTTTTTACCGAGAGCTTCAAATCGGCCTTCTTTTAATATGATCATTTGATACGCCCGCTTTTTGAATGGCTGCGGCGTAGGCCTGGCCGACATTGCAAAGGATTGATCCGGATTCATTGCGGCTCAGCCCCCCGGTTAGGCCGATCAGTGGCGGTTGCTTTGACATGGTTCCTTTTAACAATACAAACACCTCATCATGAATCAATGCATTATTGAGCCCTGATGAGGTGCGTTAGCTGCAGGCGACTAGCGCCTGCAAACATAATCCCTGCTTTTAGCGTTGATTAGAAGCGCTGTTTGAGGCGGGCGCGTTTGCCAGTGCGTTCGCGCAGGAAGAACAGGCGGGCGCGGCGAACTTTCTGCCGACGGTCGACAACGACCTTTTGGATGCGGGGGGAGCGCATCAGGAAGGTGCGTTCGACGCCGATCCCGTTGCTGGCGATACGCCGCACGGTGAAGGAGGCATTATTGCCGCCGCCGCGCACCAAAAGAATGGTGCCTTTAAAGATCTGGATGCGTTCCCGGTCACCCTCTTTGATCTTGAGGTGGACGCTGACCGCGTCACCGGGGGTCAGTTCAGGGATGTTCTCATTGACAGGTGCTTCAACTGATTTCAAGAGTTCAGCTTTGTTCATCTTTCGTTCCTAACCTTTCAGTAAGTAATCCCGCGTCCGCTGATGATGGACGCGAGGAAAGATTATACCATGCGGGTACGGAGTGAGCAAGACAAATTTGGAAGTTCCATACCCAGGTGTATGTCTGGTTTCATTATTTTACCCGGTCTGATCTATGGGATGTAAAACTTAAATCCCGCAGGGTGTTAGTCTTTGGGTCCGCACCCATCATCATACGGAAAAATAGGCGGCTCGCATATCTGAGAAATGATGCGCACAGACAATGGCGGTGCGCACCTGTTATAGCGACGGACCTTGTAAAACGTAATTTTTTATCTTCTGCTTTTCCTTATTTATCCTCCTTTGAATGCTTATTTAAATTGATTTAAACTCACCCTTGAAGAGATTTAAATATTACATTAGAATAGAGATCGTGCTTAGTTTATATTAATCATGTAGGCATTATATTGAAATAAGTTTCTATCGTTGACCGGGGTGATTAAAACGAAAAAGCACTAAGTAATACAAGGACTTTATGGGACTTTGAATAAAGATAATGCGATCGCATCGTGTAAAACTTGTTCATTTCTTAAATACAATTGTTTTCAACGCTGTTGAATCCTAATCATTTTTTGCGATTAATTTGTAGGTTTATTGCTTAAATTAGCATCGGCAGGCAAGGATAATGCTGGAAAGTTTTTTTGAGCAAATCTGCTGTAATTTTAGTTTGAAGCACAATAATAAGGAGTTTGGAATAAGGCGATCAGTCATTTTTCTAGTTATCGGATGAGCCTCTCACGGGGTTAGACCTTCCTAGCGCACAGGCCTGAAAATAAAATTTCCAGGCAGGACCCGGTCTCGACCTTCGTGCAGCCTGAAGACACAAACATACGTCATTTGCGTGGACAAAAGCCATTCCTGTTACGCGCGTGTTCATATTTGGGGAACAAGATAGCTTACGAATCACACACATAACCCTCAAACCAAGAAAAATTTATCTTTATGAGGAAATTTATGAAACGGAAAATTATATCAATAATGATCCTGGCGCTCCTGTTATTGGGGTTGATCGCAACAGAAACGGCTTACGCAGATCCGGTGGTTACTGAAGGTGATCATCCTTCTGCTGACATCAAAGCTGCTGTCAGATTTAAAAGCTTTGGAAATTCAGGAAGTAAGGAAATTTATCTGGGCGGCTCAGATATTGGCGCTGATCGGAGTGAATCAGATGTAACATGGAAATCTCCCTCCGATAATCCCATTGTATTTTCATATGTTCCGGACGATGGAAAACTCACCGCGAAGGTGACTACCCCCTCCCAAACTTATACACTTGATTATGATATCGGGGATATTGGGGCCATCAATTATCTTCAAATTGATGTCGTCAATCGCGAGGACGAAACCACTGTCAACCTGAATAACCTCACCGTTGGTTCAGAGTCCCTTGGGAGTTTTGTGGGAGATGGTTGGCGTACATGGCATGTAACAGGCCTGGATCTCTCGGAAGGTTTCACAATATTAGGCGAAATTGAGTTAGGTGGAACCCAGCCTGCCAGTGATGAATTGAATAAAATCCAAATCTCTGTGGGCTTCGTCAATAAAAAGCCGGTGGCTTTTTCGCAAACCGTAGAGGCACAGCAGAACCGGCCTGTGTTTATTACACTGACCGGCAATGATGAGGATGGGGACACCTTGATATTTGATGTGCGTGAGGTTCCGAAACATGGAGATCTCAGTGGTATCACTCCCCATCTGATATATGCACCAAAACCACATTTTGTTGGCACGGACAGTTTCCAGTTTACCGTTTCAGATGGTGAACTGACCAGCGACCCGGCGACGGTGACCATTATTGTGGACGCGGTTCAATATATTCCCCTGTTCCTTAATTAAGTTTGTTGTTCATTTTGTGTAGGGTGCGCACTTCAGTTGTGCGCACCAACCACCCCGCATAAATAGTTCGTAGGGTGTGCTCCTCTTTTGCCTGCACCAACCACCCCGCGCGAGAAAATGCATCCGTAGGGCGCGCACCTCAGTCGTGCGCACCAAACATCTTGCGCGAGAAAGTGCATCCATAGGGTGCGCACTTCAGTTGTGCGCACCAAACATCCCGCGTAAATAGTTATTGGTGCGCAGAACCCTCACGCCCTACGGGCTCAGGGCATGCTTCACTGCGCACCCTACGAAACCACCCTGCGCGAGGATGGAGGTGCGCAGATATACACTGCGCATCCTAAGAAAATACCTTTCACCTCTCACCATCCACCACCCATCCTCCCGTATTGCTTCGATTATTAAATTGATATGAATCCACCCTTGCCAGGACTGTAAATTTATTGTAAAATAGTGAATGTCGTTATTCCGGAAAAAATTTTGGTGGGACATTATCTCGGGGGCAGGTTGGTTTTCGCTAGCCGGGGTAATCAAGTAACGAAAGAAAATCGATCGAAGAATGGAAACTTTGGATAATTACCAACAATTCACCATTATCGCCCCCATTTATATTCAGGTGACGGTTTGCTTTACGCAAAAACCATCCATGCTGGTCAACTTCAGGCCAGCATTTTATTTTTAGTTTATTTTTTTAAACGCGACAATTCTTAGAATACTGACTTCATCATCACTCTTTGGAGCGCCTATGCAAGTTTTATGATCGAAGTGAGAAGACAAAATGAAGGAAGAAGGAGGTGATGGACGGGAAGCGATAAAAAAATA
>JBMCLF010000114.1:0-5784 GCA_048615215.1 Candidatus Brevefilum sp. | reverse complement strand
TAATGGGTTACCCGCAGATGCCGTTGATGCGGATGATGAAGATGGTTGCCGATTGGGTCCGCTCGGGCGGGAAGACGATTGATGCCCCCACGCACTTTGAGGTCAAGGACGGCAAATTCTGAATCAGAATCTGTTTTTATTACCTTTAAATTTGTTTTATTGAGGTTTAAGATTATTCAAAAGATTTGCGTGGGTATTGGTTTGGACGGGTAGAGGGTAGAGAGGCGTATTAGAATGATAAATTTTGAGTTGAGCGGCAAGGTGGCGGTGGTTACAGGAGGCGCAGGAGTCTTGTGCTCTTCAATAGCTAAAGGATTGGCGAATGCCGGTGCAAAAATCGCTGTCCTTGACATGGATGAAGCAGGCGCGAAACAGGTTGCGTTGGAGATTGACGCGCAAGGTGACAGTGCGATAAGTGTGGGAACCGACGTTCTCAACAAGGACAGCCTGAAGAAAGCACGCGACATTATCCTGGACCATTTTGGACAGGTGGATATCCTGATTAACGGCGCGGGAGGTAACAAGGCGGCGGCAACCACCAGCACCGATCTTCCTTTTTTTGACCTTCCTGAGGAGGCCATGCAGTGGGTGTTCAACCTCAATTTACTGGGCACTATTTATCCAACCCAGGTCTTTGGCAGGGTCTTTGCTGACCAAGGATCCGGCAGTGTGGTGAATGTATCTTCAATGGCAGCCTTCAGACCTCTGACCAACACCATTGCTTACAGTGCAGCAAAAGCCGGGGTGTCAAGCTTTACAGAATGGATGAGTGTACACTTTTGCCAGGAATATTCCCCGCAGATTCGCGTCAATGCAATTGCACCGGGTTTCCTGCTCACCCAGCAAAATCGGTATTTGCTTGAGGATGAGCAAGGGAACCGCACAGCGCGGGGCCAGAAAATTATTGATAATACGCCTATGAGACGTTATGGAACACCTGAAGAATTGATCGGTGCGGTCATCTATCTCTGCTCTGATGCTGCCAGTTTTGTGACAGGGATTGTGCTTCCGATTGACGGCGGATTTAACGCCTATTCGGGAGTCTGAGTTTAGGAATTGCCAAGGGAGTATGTACCGGGAGGATTTTTTATGAGTGAGCGAGTGAAAGTATTAATCGTAGGTGCTGCATTTTCAGCGGATCTGCATGCGGATGGTTACGCCCGGATTCCTGAAAAAGTTGAGATTGTTGGAATCGTTGATAAAGATTTAGAAAAAGTCCACGCGCTTGCGGATAAGTACGGCTTTGAAAATATTCAGGCCTATGATGATTTTGCAACCGCAATTGCTGAAGTTGATTGCAATGTTGTGGACGTCTGCATGCCAAATTTCCTCCATCATCCTGTCACGATGGCGGCGCTTGAACAGGGCCGCGATGTAATTTGTGAAAAACCTTTGGCAACTACAGTTGAGGATGCCCGGGAGATGATAGAAACAGCCAAAGCGTTGGGTAAGCACATCTATTACGCCGAAGATTGGCTCGGATCCCCTGCCCTGAAGAAGGCACGTGAACTGGTGGAAAGCGGTGCGATTGGCGATTTGACATTTGTCAGGGCACGGGAATGCCACAGCGGCTCTCACAGCCCATTTGCCCAAACGATTGAATACTGCGGGGGTGGTGCCATGGTGCACCTGGGTGTTCATCCCGTTGGGTTCATGCTCGCGTTGAAAAACAACCGCTGGAAAGAACTGGTCGCGCTCACTTCCGGTGGTGGTGAAACAAATTTGATCCACCGCACCATGGAAGGTGAGGATTGGGCAGGCGCTCTGATGCGTTTTGAGGACGGCACAACCGCTGTTCTTGAGGCAAATTATGTAACAGCTGGCGGCATGGAAGACATAATCGATTTTTACGGCACCCAGGGCTGTCTGCATGTTGACCTGACATTTACCAGTGCTATTGAGGGTTTCAGCATCCCCGGATTTGATTACACAGTTGAGAAGGCGGAGGTGACCACAGGCTGGTCAAGGCCTGCTGTTGATGAACGATTGCGTTGCGCAAAATAAGGAGGCTGATATCGGTTTGCGCGGCGAAGACGGGTTGGAGACTCTGGAAGTGATCAACCTGATTTATAAATCAAGCCGGGAAGGCGTCCGGATTACCAACAAGAAGCTCGAGGGGTAGTCAATATGGGTGGTGATATTCGAATCCCTGTAAAAATAGGTGGGATTACATTTAAAAATCCGTTTTATGTAGCTTCGGGACCGACCTCCAAGTCGGTACCTCAACTCCAGCGGATTGAAGAGACAGGGTGGGCGGCCGCCAGCATCAAATTGAGCATTGATCCGCCGCCTTACATCAACCGCAAGCCGCGTTACGGTTTGTTTGAGCACCAGGATGCGCTGGCTTTCACTGCAGAGAAACGGCTGACCTTTGCTCAAGGCCTGAAGTTGATCGAAGATGCCAAAAAAGTCCTGAAGGATCTTATCTTGATGGCAAATATCACCTATGCCGGGGATAAGGGGCCCGCAGGTTGGGTAAATATGGCCAGGCAGTTTGAATCGGCGGGTGTCGATATTGTCGAACTCAATATGTGCTGCCCAAATATGTCCTATAATGTCGAAGTTTCGGGGGATGAAGAGCATCAGACGAAGGAAAAAACTGGGGCCAGCATGGGACAGCAGTTGGATGTCTCAGCGGAAATTGTGGCAGCCATTGTCGAGGAAATTAATATCCCCTTGTTTGTCAAATTGACTCCTGAAGGGGGCAACATCGCCCAGGTGGCAAAGGCTCTTTATGCTGCGGGGGCAGATGCAGTGGGGTCTACCGGGAACCGGTTGGGGATTCCACCCATCAACCTGGAATACCCTGACAGTTCGTGTTATCACCTCCAGGATGAGATCAGTATGAGCTGCTATTCCAGTGCATGGCTCAAACCACTGGCGCAGCGTGACACTTATGAAATTCGAAAATTCAATGGACCGAATGCGTTCATCACAGCTACAGGCGGCATTACCAACTGGCGGGATTCTGTTGAGATGATCCTGTGCGGCGGCAACCTGCTGGGCATCTGTTCTGAAACGTTGATCCGAGGTTATGATATCGTCCGGCCGATGATCAAAGGCTTGAAGGACTTTATGGATGAGCGTGGTTATGAGAGCCTGGATGATTTCAGAAGCAGCATTGTTGATAAAGTGAAGTCTTCGGTTGAGGTAACCCTTCATGATGGCTATGCACGGATCATAGAACCTAATCTTTCCGCTCCTTGCAAGGCTGTTTGCCCGCATCATGTGCCGGTGCAGGCCTACGTGCAAAAGGTAGCAAAGGGCGAGTTCCGGGACGCTTTTGACTTGATCACCGCCAAAAACCCCCTCCAGGATATTTGTGGTCTGGTCTGCACTGCGCCGTGTGAAGATGTCTGCACTTTGGGGAAGGTCAGCCGGCCAGTACCCATCCGTGCGATTAAACGCTTTGTGCTAGAATACGGTCGTGAGCAGGGCTGGCCGGAGGGGGGCGAACCCGCTGAAGCCAACGGCCACAAGGTGGCTGTGATCGGCTCAGGACCTGCAGGACTCACCTGTGCTCTGGAATTGCGCAAAGCCGGGTATGCTGTGACCGTCTTCGAGCGTGAGCAGGAGATAGGGGGTAATTTGCGATATGGTATCCCCGCTTTCCGTTTAGCCCATGACCGATTGCAAAACGAATTGGATCGCATTCGCTCATACGGCATGACTTTTGAGTTGGGTAAAGCTTTGGGGAATGATTTTTCCCTTGATTCCCTCAAATCCAATGGCTTTGAAAGTGTTTTTCTGGGGATCGGGGCTAAGCGCAGCGAACGATTACAAATCCCTGGAGAAAAGGCAAATGGTGTTCTTTATTCTGAAGACTTTTTAAAGTCAGTCAGCGACCAGCAATCCTTTGATTTAGGCAACTGTGTTGTTGTCTACGGCCAGGATGCTCGTGCTGTTGATGCTGCCCGCACGGCTCGCCGCTTGGGGGTGGAGAAAGTGATTCTGGCATCAAAGGGTTTCTCAAAACGCCGGGGAACATTACAGCAATACATCAAGGAAGCGCTTGATGAGGGAGTGAGCGTTATTGAGGATGTTGAGCTGTCCGCGATCATTGAGAATGATGGCTGTGTTTCAGGGGTGGAACTATCCAATGCTCTGGGTATGAAAATGCAAGATGTGTGTGATTCGGTTATTCTCTCAAATGCGCTGGTTGTGGAAGATCTTTTGGATGGCGAACTGCTGCACAATGGCCGGATCAAAATTGACCGAAAAACTGGCGCTACCGATCAGCCAGGCGTCTTTGCCGGTGGTGATGCGGTGCGTCCCAATAATATCATCGCAGCCATTGCGGCTGGCAAGAAAGCAGCCGTGTCCATTGATCAATATATCCGTGGACCCGAAGCAGTCCTAATAGATACGCCGGATACTGTTGTGGTGGATACAAACCAGGTCCTGCAACGGGCAGGTTACCTGAAGGATAATTCCCTGCTACCTGATTTGCTGACAGCATCCGGAAAAGATCGAAGCGCTGATTTTAATGTGTTTACACGGGTACTTTCAGAGGAAGAAGCAGTTAACGAAGCTAAACGCTGCCTGAATTGTGGGTGTGGCGAGGGCTGCCAGCTTTGCAAGACGATTTGTTGTGAATTTGCCCCGGAGATTGTCGCGCCGGATATGCTCGAAATTGATCCTGAGCTGTGTGTCGCCTGCGGTATGTGTTATCTGCGCTGTCCTTTACAAAATATTGAGATGGTGAATATTGAATCCGACCAACGATAAGGAGAACTCTTTAATGACTCAAACCTCGCGAAAAATTGAATTATCGGAATTAAAATCTTTTTGCACGCAATCCCTGGTCAAGGCAGGAATGCCAGAGGACTACGCCCAAATCACGGCTGAGGTTCTCGCCGAAACCGATGCTTACGGCACCCATTCTCATGGTACGGTGAACCTCGGTAATTATATTAAAAAAGCGGCAGTGGGTGGGTTGGATATCACTGCTGAGCCTACCATTATCAAAGATGGTCCGGCGTTTGCCATTATGGATGCGCAAAACAGTATGGGAATGGTGCCTTCTTACAAGGCAATGGAACTGGCCTGTGAGAAAGCCAAACAGACAGGCATTGCACTTGTCACGGTAAAGAACAGCACCCATTTTGGTGCTGCAGGATATTATGCCAATATGGCTGCACTCAAAGGTATGTTGGGTCTGGCGATGAGCAATGTGGACCCGAATATGACGGCACCCGGGGCGCGGGGCATGTTGATCGGGAATAACCCCCTATCATACGCCGCACCGGCCAGTACAACACCGACGATCTTCCTGGATATTGCCCTGAGCAACGTTGCTTCATTAAAGGTTGTCAAAGCGCGCAAAGAGGGTAAATCGATCCCGGACACCTGGGTTGTTGACAAAGACGGCTTACCTACAACCGACCCCAGCCATTATCCTGAAGAGGGAGCGGTTCAACCCATGGCTGCCCACAAAGGTTACGGCCTGGCGGTGATGGTTGAGTTAATGACTGGGGCGCTGTCTGGTGGTGGTATGAGCATGCTTGGTGATATTGTCAGCTGGCTGTTTGAGATCGAAGCGCCGAATAAAGTTTGCCATACCTTTATTGCGATTGACGTAGAGCAATTTGTCGGTAAAAAGGCTTTTATTGAACGGGCAGACGCCATGGCAAAAGCCTTGCGCAGTGCCCCGAAAGCTAAAGGATCTGAACAGATTTACACCCCTGGTGAAATAGAGTGGAATAACTACAATGAAGCGCAGGATGGATTAGAACTGCCTGCGAATGTGGTTGAATCTCTTGAAGATTTGAGCTTTGAGATGGG